>JBDHYS010000010.1:0-13244 GCA_039811505.1 Paludibacteraceae bacterium
GAAAATATTCACACAATAAAACAAACAAAACAGAAGTGGATGAATATTATGAAGCTGTTTTATATAATAAATTTTTTGAACAATATGAAAAAGCATATTATTTTATCAAAAATACAAATGAATAACATTATAAGTTTTCAATAAAAACAGATATATAAGAATAAATTTCTATAATCTAAAACCGAAGCCCTCGATGGGATATAACTGGGGATAAAAGTCATAAAAAAAACATTATTTGTATTTGTCATAATTTTAGTGAGTTCATTAGTTGTATTTTCTTCTTGCGAAAAAGAGGAAGATGATAACGACAAGAATAATGCAAAACCGGAACAACTGAAAGGTTCTTTTTGGGAGTTTGATGGTGATGAATATCAAAATGGCGATGAAGAAGTTCATAAATTCGGATTCTATTTTTTAACCGACACAAAAGTACTACTTAGGGTAAACTATCATGAGGAAAAAACCATTTATTATGAACGTGGCAATGGAATGGTTTACAGGCGAAACAATAACATTGATAAATGGAACTATTGCCGGTAAAAAAATGACCTTAAATATTGGGAAGATTAAAGAGACACTAACTAAGACAAACATTTCTGGGTATAAGGTTGAATATTTTTATTGATATTTCATTTCCCCAAAATTAGTATCTACCTTTTACTGCTGAAAAAAGACTTAAGAAGGGCTGCACATTCAGTAGCGAGTATGCCACTGATAATTTCCGTTCTTGGATGGAGTGTGTTGGGAGAAAAATTTGAAAAACCTTTTTTGGAATCAAATGCACCGTAAACCACTCTCGCAATTTGCGACCAACCGAGAGCTCCTGCACACATAATGCAGGGTTCTAAAGTTACGTATAATGTACAATCAATTAAATATTTTCCACCCAAATAATTTGCCCCAGCAGTAATGGCTTGCATTTCGGCATGTGCAGTTACGTCATTGAGTGTTTCGGTTAAATTATGTCCTCTTGCGATAATTCTATCATCGCACACAATTACGGCACCAACTGGGATTTCTCCCCTGTTCAATGCTTTTTCGGCTTCAAATAACGCCTGACGCATATATTCTTAGTGTCGATTTTTAGCCACTCTCACCTCACTTTATAACTTTGCAAACTTTTCACTTGATGAACTTTACAAACTTTTCGCTATCTCTATTCCACATCTTCTTCCACCACAAGATTGTCAATAATGAAACTTTGCCGTTCACTTGTGTTTTTTCCCATATAAAACGAAAGTAAATCTTGAACAGCATCTTCTTTTCTCAGTTTTACTTGCTCCAGTCGGATATCTTTCCCTATAAAATGTTTAAATTCATCGGGTGAAATTTCGCCTAAACCTTTAAATCGTGTGATTTCTGGATTTGGACCAAGAGATTTTATTGCATCTAATCGCTCCTCTTCCGAATAGCAATAACGGGTTTCTTTTTTGTTTCGAACTCGAAAAAGTGGAGTTTGTAAGATATAAACGTGTCCTTTTTTCACCAAATCGGGGAAAAACTGCAAGAAAAATGAGATTAATAAAAGTCGAATGTGCATTCCATCCACATCTGCATCGGTAGCAACAATCACTTTATTGTAACGCAAACCTTCCAATCCTTCTTCAATATTGAGTGCTGCTTGTAAAAAATTAAATTCTTCATTTTCATACACCACTTTTTTGGTCATTCCAAAACTATTAAGCGGCTTTCCACGAAGACTAAACACAGCTTGCGTATTCACATCTCTACTTTTAGTGATGCTTCCACTTGCCGAATCACCCTCAGTTATAAAAATAGAAGACCCTTCCATAAATTTATTTTTAGCCTCATCTTTCACAGGCGTATCATTGAAATGATAACGACAATCACGCAATTTTCGGTTGTGCAGACTTATTTTTTTGGCTCTTTCGCGTGCTTGTTTTGTAACTCCAGCAATCGCTTTGCGTTCTTTTTCCGATTCTATAATTTTTTGGAGTAAAACTTCGGCTGTTTCTCCTTGAATATGGAGGTAATTATCCAATTCTTTTTTTACAAAATCGTTAACAAATTTATTGACTGTTCCTTTTTCTTTTGAAATATCTCTTGAGCCCAATTTTGTTTTCGTTTGGCTTTCAAAAACGGGTTCTTCCACACCTATTGCGATGGCTGCAACTACTCCGTTGCGAATATCGGTTAAATCTTGATTTTTATTGTAAAATTCTTTGATTGCTCTTCCAATCGCCTCTCTGAATGCACTTTGATGCGTTCCTCCCTGCGTGGTGTGTTGTCCGTTTACAAAAGAATAATATTCTTCTCCATACTGATCTGTATGCGTAATTGCAATTTCAATGTCCTCACCTTTCAAATGGATAATCGGATAAAGTGGCGTAGATGTTAAGTTTTCATTCAACAAATCAATTAGTCCATTTTTTGAAAAAATCTTTTTTCCATTGAAATTTATTACCAAACCCGTATTCAGATAAGAGAAATTTCGCAACATTGTTTCGATAAACTCTTCGTTGAATTGATAGTTTGGAAACATTTCACTATCTGGAGTAAAAAGAATAAATGTACCGGTTTCGTTTTTCGGATTGCTAATTTCTTCTTCTTTTTGCAATTTTCCTTGTTGAAATTCTGCCCTTCTTCCTACACCATCACGAAAACTCTCGATAACAAATGAAACAGAAAGTGCATTAACCGCTTTTGTCCCTACTCCATTTAATCCAACCGATTTTTTAAAAGCTTTTGAATCAAACTTTCCTCCCGTATTCATCACAGAAACAGCACGAACCATGCTGTTTAATGGAACACCTCTACCAAAATCGCGAACAGAAACAGCACCATTTTCAACTTTCACCTCTATTGTTTTTCCAAAACCCATTCTGAACTCATCAATAGAATTGTCAATCACCTCTTTCAAAAGCACATAAATTCCGTCATCACTGTGGGTTCCGTCTCCCAATTTTCCTATATACATTCCGGGACGGCGCCGAACGTGCTCAAGCCCTTCGAGCGTAACAATATTGCTATCGCCATAATGTGCTGTTTCCACTTCGTTCTTTTTTACTTGTAAATCTTCCATATTTATAAAATGCTTTCTATTTTGTTATTTTGTAATCCATTTTTCAGGATTGGTCAATGTACTTCCTTGCCAAATTTGAAAATGCAATTCTGCTTGTCCGTTGCTTTCATCTGTAAAAATTTGCCCAATTGCTTGTTTTGTCGATACTTTTTGACCCTCTTTTACGTAAACTTTCGACAGATTTCCGTAAACTGTACGATACGTTCCATGTTGCACGATAACAATTGTGCCACTTCCAGCGAGCATAAATTGACGTGTAACAACGCCGTCGTAAACAGAACGGGCATTTGTTCCGGCAGGCGAACGAAAATAAACACCTCGGTTATTTACAGTTACATGGTGTTGTCCCGGTGGAGAATAGGTTCCAAAATGTCCACTAATAATGCCTTTATCGACAGGCCAAGGCAATCTTCCTCTGTTTTTTTCAAAATTTCCTGTAAGCAAATTTTCTTCACGTGTCGCTTTGGAAATAGCATCGTCCCTTTCAGGAGTAACTTTTGGTGTGGTTTCCTTTTTCGTTTCCACTTTTGTTGCTTCTTTTGGTGTAGATTCCGTTTTTTTCTTTGCCAACTCGGCTGCTTCACGCCTTTTCTGCTCTTCCAATCTCCGTTTTTCTTCTGCTCTTTTTTTCTCCTCTGCTTTCCGAATCTCTTCTGCAATAACTTGCTGAATTTTTCTGTCTATTTGATCTCTTTTTTGTTGATGAGCTCGAGATTGTTGTGTTAGTTTTTGTTCTTCTTTTTTGAACTGAGTGTATAAAATCTTTTCAGACTTTTCTTCTTTTTGTAAATTGGCAGTTTCAATTTCTTTGGCTCTCAAAATTTCCGATTTCGATTTTTTATGTAAATCAAGACTATCCGATTTAAATTCCAAATTTGTTTTCAGATTTTTTATTTGTCCGATTTGCATCTTTTTATAATCAGAAAATTCCCTCAAATAACGTGCTCTTCTTATGCTTTGGTCATACGTTTTTGCCGAAAAAAGAAAAAACAATTCTGATTGGAAATTTTTGTTCATTTGTGTGTTTTGAATCAGATTTGCATACTCTTTTTTTTGTTTTTCTAATTCATTTTCCAATGCTGATTTTTCTTGGGACAATCTTTTTATCTCGCCCGAAAGGGCATTTATTTCAGCATTATAAACAGAAATTAACTGCTTTCTATCGTTTAAGTTTTTCTTTATTATCTGTAATTTCTGATTGGATGATTTCTCGTTTTTAATGGTTTCACGCAGTTTTTTATTTGTTTCATTGATCTGATTTTGGATTTCTTGCCGTTGTTTTTTGAGCTGATTTACAGATTGAGAAAATCCTTGTAAGAGAATAAAACTCCATACAAACCACAAAATTACAAACAAAACAACTCTTTTCATATCGAGAAAAACTGATAACTAATTTTTTATTTTTTAAAAAATGAATTTATATCTCCACGAGAATATTTTGACAAATTGGTGCTTTGCATCACAACGGGCACATCAAAAACTGCATCTTCAATCGTAAAATGAAATGCAGCAACCTGATTTTGTCCTGCAGCCGAAATATCGATTGAACTTGGAAAAAGTGTGCCATTAAAATTTCTAAAATTGGAATACAAAGTTTCCATTTGATATTTTTCATCGTTCGATTTTAACAACACATTGCTAATTCTTCCCAATCCTAAATCAACTCCCACTTCTTGATTCATCTTTTCAAACCAAACAAGTAACGAGTTTTTTGTCTCTTTCGCATCGTTACTCCAACTAAAATCATTGGGTGAAAATCCACGTTTTCCGGCCACAAAAAGCCGATTGCTAATAAGGGATTGAATAACATCGTAGCTCACATAAATTCCAAATTGATTGTCAAAAATTCCGTAACTGCTTTCATAAAATTTTCTATTGGCTTTGTCAATTATCAAAAGCGACGAAGGCGTCATTTCAACTTTGAAAAGCTCAATTCCAAAAAATGGTTGAATGGAGATGTGCATGGCAGAATCAGAAACAATGCTACAAATTGCTTTAACCTCCATTTCTCGATCTTTCAATCGCAAATTAATCGACATTTTATTTACTTTTGCCGTTTTGTAAGCAGGTTGATTTTTTTGCAATTGGACAACCATATCAGCAGGAGAAAATTGACGATTTACTTCGATACTTTCTTTTTCTGATTGCGTTATAATGCGTTTACTCGATTTACAACCCACAAAAAGCAGTGTGAAAAGGAGAACGACAAGTATGTATTTTTGATTTTTCATTTTTCTATTTCGTAAACATTTTATTTTCCTAATTTTCTTGAAGCAACAAGACCGAATCGATTTTCTCTTTTAATTGTTCGTTTTCAACATCTATTACTTGAGCTTTTTGCCACATTTCAATGGCTTTTTCATAGTTGTCAAGTGCAAAATAAATATCGCCACAATGCTCGTAAATCACTTCAGCACCATCATTTTCTTTCAAATTTGAAATTGCTTTATCAATATATAGTTTTGCCAAAGAATAATTACCTTGTTGGTACAAAATCCATGCATAAGTATCCAAATAAGTGCTGTTGTTTGGTTCTGCTTCTACTGTTTTTCCACTCATTCGTTCTGCTTTTCGCAAATCTTTCTTCTCTTCTGAAAGAAAATAGGCGTAATTATTCATCACGTAGGAATTTATTGGTTGCAGTTCCAACGATTTTTCATAACTTTCAAATGCTTTTTCTTTATCGTTCGTTTTATAATAAATATCGCCTAATTGACCGTAGAAAGTACTTAATACCGACTTATTTACATTCTTTTCAATATTTTCAATTGCAGTTTTATTGATTTGAATTGCCTGTTCAAAATCGCCTTGTTGGTAAAAAATCATAGAACGGTAAAAATAAAAATCGGGTACAGTCGGAATTTCTTGTATTGCCTGTTCCGTAATTTGCAAAATTCTCACTGTATCTTGTTTTTCAACAGCAATTTCCAAAATATTTTTCCATGCTCCCACATTTTTGGGATTAATATTCAGCGTATTTTCAAGTTCAACCAACGCTTCACTTTCTCTTTTTTGATTTTGGAGGAAAACAGAATAATAAATATGTGGCAATTCTTCAAACGGATACATTTCTATTAAAAACTTAAAAAGTCCCTCTATTTCATCAATTTTATTATTATCCATCAGCAGAATTTCAACATATTGTGCCAAAATTCCCATTTTCTCATCTGATGAAAGTTTAGTATTTTTGAGCGCTGCCAAAATTGATTCCGACGCTTTATCAATTTGATTTAAAGAAGAATAATAGATAGCAAGTGAAACATATAAATCCGGATTATCCGGATCTTCTTTTTTCACATTATCGTAAATTTTCAACCCCTTTTTTTGATTGCCTGTTCCCATGTAAATATTTGCAAGCAAAAGTTTGTATCGTGAGTCTTTAGGGTGTTTTTTAATTAAATTCTCAATTTCCTTTATCGCCTGTTTTTCTTTTCCAAGCGATGCATACAATTCAAATTTTTCAATGGTCGTTTCTTCGCGGATTCCGGTAAATTTTTCTAATTGCGTAAGTGATTGGATTGCTTTGTCAAAATCGCCGGCTTGCTTGTACAAAATGGTCAATGTTTCATACACTTCGATTTTTTGCGGATAATATTTTTTCAATTCTTCTGCCTGTTCAATTGCAGTTTGAAGTTGCTCTACTTTTTTCAAAGCCCAGAGATAACGCATTCTGTACCACCAACATGAAGGTTCAAACGCAACCGCTTTTTCAAAACATTTTATTGCTTCTGGAAGTTCATCTTTTACAATATGTACTATTCCAATTTCGTGAATTATGTCTGCATTCAGTGAATCAATTTCAAAGCAGATACGAAATGCTTCCATTGCAGCATCAAATTGTTGTAAATTCTTCCTCTTTTGAGCTTCAAAATAATAGTAATCAAATCTATTTTTATCGCTTACCGATAACGCTTGCTTTTGATTAGAAGAAATCAAATTTTCAGATTGTACTGATGTAATAATCAGTAAGTTTGCAATAAAAAATAGAAATTTTATTTTCATTGTAATTTTTTCTTGTTTTGTTGGTTTTTTAGGAAAATTTAAGGGAGAAATGAAACCTATTTTTTTCCTGTATGCCCAAATCCACCTTTTCCTCGTTCTGTTTCTTCCAATGATTCAACTGTTTCCCACTTCACCGTTTTGTGTTTGGCAATTATCATTTGGCAAATTCGTTCTCCGTCCTCTATTATAAAATTTTCAGTAGAAAGATTGATTAAAATCACTCCTATTTCGCCTCGATAATCGGCATCAATTGTTCCGGGTGAATTTAACACCGTAATCCCTTTTTTCAAAGCTAAACCACTTCGAGGTCTTATTTGAGCTTCGTATCCTTCGGAAAGTTCAATAAATAATCCTGTTGGCACGAGTTTTCTTTCCAACGGTTTTAACTCTATCGGTTCGTTTAAGTTGGCACGCAAATCCATTCCAGCCGAAAGCGGAGTGGCATATTCAGGGTTTGGATGTTTAGAGTGATTTATAATTTTTACTTTCATCGTTTTAATCTAAAAAAAATACTAAACGACAAAAATACAAATATAAATTGTGAAAGAATAAAAATATAATGATAGAATAGTAAAATTATTCTTCCAATTCTAAAATATCCGCTTCTTCACTATCAAAAGAAACCATTGTTTGCGGTATTTCTTTATTCGATTTTAGTCCTAAACTTTTCAATTTAATAGCTTGTCCCACTAAATTTCCACTTCCTTTATTCAATTGATTGACAGCGGTATTATAAGAAGTTTGCACTTTGTCGATATGTTTTCCGACATCTTCCATCGTTCCGATGAAATTTACAAATTTCTCATAAAGCAATTCACCACGTTTCACAATTTCCATTGCATTTTTACTTTGTTGGTCTTTTTTCCAAAGATCTGAAATCAGCTTCAAACAAGCGATTAAATTCGTGGGACTAATTAACAAAATTCGTTTGGAATAAGCTGTACTCCAAAGTGTTTGGTCGTGTTGCATAGCTGCTAAATAAGCCGGCTCAATCGGGATAAACATCATCACAAAATCGAGCGTATTATCCAAATTATCGTAATTTTTACTGTGCAAATTATTAATATGTGCCGTAATTGATTTGATATGTTCGTTCAGATAAACGGCTTGTTGATCAGGATTGTCGGTGTTCACAAATCGTTCATACGCAACAAGCGACACTTTTGAATCGATGATGATAATTCGTTTATCGGGCAACTCAATCGTAATATCAGGACGAAGACTGTTGTTGTTATTTTCATCTTTAAATGTTTGTTGCACAAAATATTCCCTATTTTTCACCAAACCGGATTGTTGCAGAATACTTTCTAAAATCATTTCGCCCCAATCGCCCTGTTTTTTTGATTCTCCTTTGAGTGCATGCACCAAATTATTGGCTTCAATGCTCACTTTATCTGTTTGTTCTACCAATTTTTTCACACTTTCACCAAGTGAAAATCGCTCTTTCGACTCTTTGTCGTACGTTTCATCCACTTTTTTCTTAAATGATTCAATGTTTTCACTAAGCGGTTTCAGCAACGATTCGATGTTGGATTTGTTTGTTTCGGTAAATTTACCCGATTTCTCTTCCAAAATTTGATTGGCTATTTTTTCAAATTCCAAATGTGCTTTTTCTTGCATTTGCACTATTTCATCTTTTTGCGATTTTAATTTCTCAACAAGTCCGTTCTTTTGCTCATTTAATTGGGCATTTTCTTGCTTCAACGCATTTATTTCATTTTGTAATGCTTCATTTTTTTCAACCGATTTTTCAATTTTGGAAACACTTTCTTCAAATTCTTCACTTTTTGACTGCAAAAGCGTTTCGGAAGATGAAAGTTTTGCTTTCACTTCCATCAATTCTTTTTGTGTTCCTTCTATTTTTCTTTGTAATTCGTCTTGATTATCTTGCAAAAACTTATTCTTCACTTCCTGAACCTGATTTTGAGTAGAAAGATTGATTATATCTTCGCTTAACTTGTCATATTTTTTACGTAGAATGTATTTTGATTTCAGAATCATAAAAAACACAAAGAAAAGCACCAAAAAAGTTGCAAAAAAAGTAATAAAAAATGGAAATAACATAGTAAAAACGTTTTTTTAAAGATTTAGATAAAAAGAAAAAATGGCAAACTTTTATCCAAATTTTTCTTTTTGATTGAGTTTATTTCTCCTCCATTCAAAAAATTTGACAAAAAGAAATATGGCTATTAAAATAAAAATACTTGCCACAATCATCGGAATGAACAACGAAGCAATGGAACCTGCAAAAGATGCCACATTTTCTCCTGTCGAAATAATCGGATTAGCCGTTCCAGCCGTAAATTTAGTAGAAGAAAAACGGGACAAAACACTTCCGCTTTGCATCGTTGCTGAAGCTCCTCCACCAAGAATAAAGCCAAGAATCCATCTTGTAAATGTATCGTCAAGTGGTAGAACAGAAACCATCAATAACGTTCCTGCAACTACCGCAATTGGCGTCGTGAGTGCATCTAAAATATTATCAATAAACGGAATATAATAGGCAAAAATCTCCACAATGGTGGCTACTCCAAAAATCACAATCGCAATCCAACTTCCAAGCCAAGCAAAATCGGCAGCCAACGGAATGATATGAAAATGAGCTGCAACACTCACCACAAGCATCGGAACAAACACTCTAAAACCGGTGCTTGCACTCAATCCAATTCCCAATGCGATGGCAGTTATTATTTCCATATTCATTTGAAACGCATATTTTTAGAATAGTATTAGAAACTTCGTATTGTTATTGCAAAGATACAATTTTTTATCAGTATTTTTATGTTTTTTCTTTCAATTTTTCAAAATAAACACTACAAATATTCGTTTAATTTTTCATACAACAAAACCTTTCATTCTGTGCAAGTTAAAAGTTATATTTCTGTTTTTTTAGTGATTTTTCTGTTTGGATGTTCAGAAGATGAGCAACGCAGAATCCCCGAATCGCCCGTTTACATTGAATTAAATCTGATGGGCGAATATTCTACTTTTCGAAATGCGTATGACACCGTTGTTTTCGATAAGCGGAAATTGGAAATTGAACGAATCGGATACGGAGGAATTTTAGTAAACATTGATTACGAGGGAAAATATCACGCATACGATTTATGCTGCCCGAATGAAGTGGACAGAAATATTCGTATTTTCCCAAACAGTACAGGAACACAAGCAGAATGTAGGATTTGTGGTTCTGTTTTTGAGATTTGGAATGGAACAGGAATGGTTTCAAAAGGACCGTCCAAATGGAATTTGAAGCGTTACAGAACCGATAAAATCAATGAAGTGGTCTATATTTCACGATAAAAAAATCACCAAACTTCTTTTCTTCTTCCAAAAATAGAACTGAAAACAGTTACGACAATGTAAAAAGGATATAAAAAAGAAAAGAGAAGAAATCTTGCAAATGAAAACTGCAAATCAAAAAAGTCTTTTATCGTATTAAAAAACAAAAAATCAACAACCATTTTTATTGTAAACATAGTAAGAAAAACTGCAAAGGAAAAAAACTTGAAAAACCCCGCAAAAAACATTGCAACCAACGATAACGACAACATAAAAACAGCAATTCCCGTCAGCAATAAATCTTTATCTTGATAAATGGCAAATTTTGATGCCCAACGATTTCGTTGGTGTAAAAAAGCAGCAACAGTGTCTTTTGGTTTGGTCAATGCGATGGCTTCTTTTATTTTCAGAAATGAAATTTTACCACCTCGCTTTTTGACACTTTGCAACAAGAAAATATCATCGCCGGAAAGCGTTTCGAAATGCAGTTCTTCTTCACTTTTCAACCAACTTTCCCGCCGAAAAGCCAAATTGGCACCGTTGCACAAAATCGGACGGTTTATTCCAATTGCACCGGCTCCAATTCCCACTAAACTTGCAAATTCCATTTGCTGAAAATGGTGTAAAAAAGAGTTTTCAACAGCAATTTTTACAGGACAAACGATTATGTCAGACGATTTTTCTTGATAGAACTGAACAATCGACAAAAGCCAATTTTTATGTATCGTAACATCTGCATCTAACGTTACAATCAGCTCATTGGAAGTGTGATAAATAGCAGTTTGAATAGCTCGTTTTTTTCCGTTTTCAATGTTTTTGATGCTTTTCAGTTTTGGAAATAAACTTTCTTGATTCTTTAAAAACTCCCAAGTTCCATCATCAGAATGATCATCAACCACGATTAAATCGAAGTTTTGATAACTTTGTTGCTGAATAGATTCCAAAAGTTGCGGTAAATTATTGCGTTCATTTTTACAACTTACAACAACGGACACAAATAACGGCACGATTTCCGCTTGTTTTTCTACATCGGGCAATCGCTTCCAACCACTGATAAATTTAGCTATCAGAAATGTGTAAAGAATCAATATAATTGCAAGCAACAGAATAACAGAATAAAATGCCATTTTGCAATAATATTTTAATGATAATAAATGATTAGTTTATACTTTTGTACTTTGTAAAAACGAACTCCACCACCTAAGTGCAAAGATAAAGAAAAAGGTAAGGAATCGGACGAAAAAGAGCAAAGTAATCATTAAAAAACGTGTAATATCGAGGTTTATCGCTGCAATGTATGATATGAATTTGTTTTAATATTTCCTCGCACGACCCAATCGCATGGGAACATTCCGTTAATTCGATATAAGTTGCAAACAGTAATTATTCTTAATGTATCAGCGTCTAGTATTTTACATATCTAAAGAGATTTATGGTATGATTTAGTTTATACAAAATATCCCTTTAACTATTTCAACATTTGGACATTTTTTTAATCACTTGATTCTAAACAACTATAGGGAATCTTAGAATTGTTTAGGTTTTGACAGAATGCCTTTTATCTTTTTCAATGGATGCACACAAGAGCAACTTCTTGCTCCAAATTGACACCCATTTTGAGTTTTATATCGAACTCACACCGAAATAGTAACTAATTATCCAAAACAGCAGAAATAGATCTTGGTAATTCACTCCTAGCATTTTGTTGCGAAGGCTTTCCAATGAACGATAAACAAGCTTCCGAGCCGAATCATTCGTAATATTTAAAATCGAAGCGATTTCATCATAACTCATATTCTGCATATACCGTAGATAAACGACTTCTTTCTGATGTGATGTCAGGTTGCTTAATAAGTTATTGACAAGAACGACCAACCTCTCGGTCGTTTCTTCGTCAATAATCGTGTCTAACGCTGTTATCTTAATTGAAAAATCGGATAAGTCGATTTGGTCAATATTAACGTTTCTGTTGCTTTTCGTACGGGTAGTGTCTATCAGTTTATTTTTAAATGTTTTGAAGAGGTACGATGCTTTTTTATCAACAGCCGAAAGTTTTTTCCTTGCTATATACAGGTGGTAAAACGTGTCGTGCATCGCGTCTTTACAGACATACTCTGGATATCCCAACCTTATTCCGTAGTCGTATAAATTCTGAGAATAATGATTGTAGATAAAGGAAAAAGCAATATCTGTATTTCTGTCTTCCGTTACAAATAACTCCCAATAACTATCAATCAAATTGTTGGCGGTACTTTGCATAGTATTCATCATCGACTTTAATTGGCGAAAAAAAAACAAACTTACAACAACTTATTGCATTGTACAAATGGCAGAGGCAGAAGTTATTCAGATTTTAAGATAACCTGTTGTGCATTAAGAAACTTGGTTGAATTTTACGAGAATAGGTTTTTGCTGCTTCTTTTAGGACAATATTTATCTTTCATATTATACTGAAAGTAGTTATTTAAGCTCAGCTATTTAACCCATTTGATACGTTTTATCAGAACATCCGCTGAATTCTTACCTACCATTATGTCAAATTCACCGGATTCCCAATCGAAATTCAGCTTATCGTCGAAGAATTTCAAATTTTCAGGTGTAACGGTAAAGTCAACTGTTCTTGTTTCACCCTTTTTTAGATGTATTTTCTCAAATCCTTTCAGTTCTTTCAACGGTCTTACTACGCTTCCAACCAAATCACGGACGTACAACTGCACAATTTCTTCACCGTCATAATCACCACTATTGGTTATGTCAACATACACTTTCAAACTTTGATTTCCTTGCAAATTTTCAGAAGAGAGTTTGAAATTTCCATACTGAAATTCGGTGTAGCTTAAACCAAATCCAAAAGGATATAAAGGATCATACCCTGAACCGATATTATCGTTGAAAACCTCCCTCACTTCTTCTGTAG
>JBDHYS010000011.1:0-13081 GCA_039811505.1 Paludibacteraceae bacterium
TTGAAATTGTTCTTTATTGATTTTTGGCAACATACTTCCTGCCGGAAGCAAAATTTTCTCCACACTCGAAGTTTTAAAACAGGTCATTAAAACTGTTTTTGTTGGAGTAAAATGCGAAGTATCAATAGGTTTTTCGGTAGCATTTTTCAATGGAAGAGTTTTATTTCCTATCCAACCGGTGTAATCGTCAATAAGATTTCGGACAAACCACCAATTATTTGTCGATTCGAGAATTTCGATTTGCTGACCAAATAGAAGTTGTGAAACCATCTCACTTCTCTCATCAGCAGAGGCACGAAGCGGTATTAAAGGAACATTTACAAGGATAAACATAGCTGAAAATTGAGTATTATAATGTAAGGAAAATAAAATATTTTTACAAAAATATGAAAAGTTCCAATATTCTAACTATATTTATCGTTTTTTAGAGAAAACCTCTGTTTTCAGTTTATCAAAACTCCAAGTATATGAGCAACTTTTTTGAAAAAGAGTCACGACAAACGATTATTAAAATCGCACTTTTCATTAGTGTGGTAACGATTATTATACTTTTTTTTCCGAAAGATAAGAAATTCAAGTACCGTTATGAAATCGGAAAACCGTGGACGTATGAATTGGTAACGGCTTCATTTGATTTTCCAATTTACAAAACTGAAGAGCAATTAGAAATTGACAAACAAGAATTGCTGAAAAATTACACCCCAATTTTTGAACAAGATTCAAAAACCGTAACCCTTCAATTGAAAAAGTGGGAAGAAAATTGGGAAAAAAGTAGAAACGGAGTATTTCCACTTTACAAAGAATATGTGGAGCGTAAATTTCACGAAATTTACAAACGTGGTATCATTTCATCAGCCAATCTTGAGCGATTGCAGAAAGAAAATCTAAAAGGAATATCCATCGTAAACAATGAAAGAAAAATCGAACAAGTACTTTTAGAAGATATTTTCACTCCCAAAACAGCTTACGAAGAATTGATTTTAAACAAACCGTTACATATTGACGGCAAAGAACTTAACAGCTATAATCTCAACTTATTTTTTACCGAAAACTTACAATACGACAGCATAACTTCTAAAATAGTAAAAGATGATTTAATAAAAAATCTTTCTTTGACTTCAGGAATGGTTCAGATTGGAGAGAGGATTATCGACAGAGGCGAAATAGTTACGCCGGAAACATACGCAATTCTCAACTCGATGAAAATTGAATCGCAACAACAATTTTCACTTTTCAAAGAATCGGGATATGTTTTGTTAAGTGAAATAATCATTGTTTTTGGATTTATTTTGTTGCTTGTATTGTATCTATACCTTTTCCGACCTACAATTTTTGACAGTCTGAAAAATCTGGTTTTTATTGCAATTCTTATCCTTTTTATCGTCATTTTAGCAACTATTGTTGTAAAACAAAACAGTTTAGCGATTAATATTATACCTTATGCGTTGGTCCCAATTATTATTCGTGTGTTTTTTGATTCGAGAACAGCACTTTTTGTCCATCTTATTATTGTACTCATCATCTCTTTAATAGCAGATAATTCGTACAATTTTATCATATTACAAATTGTTGCCGGAATGACTGCTGTTTCGGGCTTAAAAGATTTGACTTCTCGTTCACAACTGACACAAACTGCACTTTATATCTTGATAAGTTATGTGCTTACCTATTTAGCGTTGGAACTTTACACAGAAGGAGATATTATGAAACTCAATTTTCATCCTTTGCTTCATTTTGGAATAAGCTCTGCCCTACTCTTGTTTGCGTATGTTTTAATCTATATTCTTGAAAAGATTTTCGGATTGATTTCTTCTGTAACATTGGTAGAACTTACTAACGTAAACAGCGATTTGATGATAAAATTTGCCGAAATTGCACCCGGAACATTCCAGCACTCATTGCAAGTTTCCAATTTAGCAACGGAAGCAGCAAAAAAAATTGGTGCAAACAGTCTTTTGGTCAGAACTGGAGCACTTTATCATGACATTGGAAAAATGAACGACCCACTCTATTTTATTGAGAATCAATCGGATGGAAACAATCCTTTATTAAATTTAGGACATGTCGAAGCAGCTCAAAAAATCATTAAACACGTAACTGATGGTATTGGAATGGCAAAAAAACACCATTTACCTGAACAAATTATCGGTTTTATTGCCACGCATCATGGCAGAAGCGTTACGAAATATTTCTATAATTCGTTTGCAAATGAAAATCCAACCATTGCGCCTGATGTTGAAAAATTTATGTATCCGGGTCCGATTCCTTACAGCAAAGAAACGGCTATTTTAATGATGGCTGATGCTGTTGAAGCACGTTCAAGAACATTAACTGTTTACACCGAAGAAAGCATTGCAAATATGGTGGAAGTGATGATTGACTCCCAAATTTCCGATGGACAATTCAAAGATGCTCCGATTAGTTTCAAAGATGTGGAAACTGTGAAGAAAGTTGTAACAGAAAAAGTGAAAAATATCTATCACGGTAGAATTACCTATCCAGAAATTCAAAACAATGAAAAGATTTAGAAAAGTGCAAAAAACACTTTTCTAATCAATACACATGCACACTTCCTTGTGCAGCGGTTAAATAATTTACGCCAATCCACGTTATCATCAGCAAAATAAATGAAATAGGCAATAACCACAACGCAAATTTTTCATGTTTTTGCTTCGTCAGTCGGATGTGAATATAGGTCAAATAGCCCATTGAAGTGATAAAAGCCCAAGTTTCTTTTGGATCCCATTCCCAATAATGTCCCCAAGCTTCTTTTGCCCAAACTGCCCCCATCAACATTCCTAAAACCAAAAATCCAAACCCAATGTAAACAATGTTGTCAATGAAATCAAAAATTCCTTTATCAGAAACGCCTGTTTTTGCTATTTTATTCATTTGAATAATGGCTCCAATCGTAGCTGCACCAAGCATTGCATACGATAAAATGTAGGAAACAACGTGTGGCACAAACCAACCACTTTGAAGTGCCGGCATTAAATTTTTGGAGTGAATTTCTGGTTTTAAAATGTTGATAATCACAAAAACAGTTGCAACCAATGCCGAAAAAGAGAGAATCCAAGGATATCGCCAACGCAAAAAAGCAATGTAACCAAATAAAGCCAAGAAAAATGAGTACCAAAGACGCGTTTCGCCCATTGTTCGCATTGGCGGTCGCTCACTGTGAATCCAAAATCCAACAATGAACGTTGTGAACAACAAAACACCAATTATCATCAACATATTAGTCCACAATTTTGGACGTTTTGAATAAACAAATATTCCTGCTGTCAACCAACAAACTATTGAAGGCAATGCAAACCATATAAAATTATCCCAATTCATTTTCGTTCATTATTAAATTTATTCTTCACTTTTCTCGTATTTCTTCCGAAGTTGTTTTCCATTCCAAATCATCACAATGGTTCCAATGGCAATGAACAAAAAACCTGCGAAGACACTGTTTTTCCATGGATCATATACCAATTCGAAACTACTGTATGAAGATAAACGTCCCATTTTATCATCGTATCCGTATTGATACACAGTCCAATTTTCTTTTGCAAAAGGTTTGTTTACTTCTATTTCTGCTTCGTATTTTTCAGCCTCACGCTTTTCTCCTTTATTGATAAAAATTTCCACTTCGGATACAAATCGCTTTGGTTCAGTTTGTGTCATCACCACCGTATATAAACTATCCAAAGGCAATGTCATATATAATTGCGCCATATTTCCACCACAAACCCAACCGGTTGTTTTTTCATTATTTTTTGGATTCACCATTGTGATTTTAATAGCCGGAGTTGCACCCTCCATCGGAACTTCACGATACGTACTATCGCTGCTTCTCACTGCTTGATGAATATATTCCTCAACCTGCAAATTCCACCCAAAAAGTTTTCCTTTTTTTTCTTTTTCATCAATTTGATAAAAATCGGGATTTGAAACGGGTTGTGGTTCACCTGTTTTTCTGTCAATGACAGTCAATTTTGGTGCATATTCTTCCATATCAAAATCGATAAGATGTATTGCAATCGGTAATTCTTTTACGTTGTTGTTATCATCAAAAACACGCCATTCGACTTCTCCTTCTTGAACGTGCATCACGTAACGTTCAATATCTGCATAGCCAAATCCGGCAGCAAAAAGTACAATCCAAAGCCCAATATGATTAAAATAAAATCCGTAATCTCTAAAAGAAAAATGATACAATCGGCGGGCAATCAAACTTCCAAGAGAAAGCAATGTTACAAAATAGACCAGAACAAACGACCACGAACGTGTCATTTGAGTAAAACCTAATTTATCGAAAATACTTTTGCTTTCAATTTCAGTTCCCGCTATTTGCGGTGTCAAACCCATAATAATGGTGAGAAAAAGGAGAGAAATCAACAATACAACGGAAAATGGGATTCCGGAAAACCATTTGAAAAAATTATTTTTTCTGAAAAAAACTGTAGAAATACAAAAAAACAGAATTGCAATTCCGAAATAGAGATTGACAGGAGCTATTAATAAATAGAAATTGAAACTTCCTAATGTGAGTTGTAATAAAAATCCAATTAAAATAATTCCACCTGCAATAATGCTACTTTCCAAATATCCCCACGGATATTGCCATGTATTTTTCTTTTTGACTTGATTTTCCATTCTGTATCAATAACTTATTTTACCATTTACTTGTGAAAACTCTTGGACTGATGTTGATAGAAATCCAACCCCAATCTTGCCAATTATTTTTGAAACTTCCGCCTTTAATTAGTTCCATTGTAGGCGTTCCAACCATAAAAGAATAACCTCCCATTAGTTTTACGTCCGGTGCAATAGACCAATTTAATTGTAAATCCACTTCTGAACCTAAATTTTTACTTATCAAATCGTTGTTTGCATTATATACTTCTTCCGCCACTAAAAAATAGTGATAATTCAACGACATATCTACTTTGTTTGAGGTTTTATAATAAAAACCGATTTGATTATCAATTAATCCGGGATTAAAACCGGGTTTGAAACCCGAAGCATAGAAATAATCCATCGTTCCGTAAAATTTATGATGTGTTCCATACAGCGGATTAAATGCGTTGATGGTTGTTTCGCCTTTTTTATTTCCGCTCAAATATTCGGTTCCTACTGAAAGAGCAAAAAGCGAATTAAAAGCATATTTTGCAGAAATTCCACCCATAAATGCGTTTATTTTATCATCGTTTGTGTTCTTTCCTGTTTGATGATAATATGTTCCACTTAAATCCCAACTTTTTTCTTTATAAGTTACGAATGTTCCAAATGTTTGCATATAATTCGTTGCATAATCCGCAAGTGTCCCTTTTTGTAAACCTAAATTCACAGCTAAAAGAGAGATATTAAAAGGCGTTGTATTTGCTTTTCCATAATGATACCACAAAGTTTGCATTGTTTTGTAAGGTTGTCCACCACCAGTGTAAAATGTTTCTTTAAAAGATTCACTATTTTGATTGTAAGTAAGTACTAAATGTGCGGCATGTTCACCTTTTTGGTGTACAATTTTTAGTGCATCGTGAAATCGTCCTGAAGCATTCCAATCCAATCCACCTAATATCCGTTCATCATCATAACTTAACGGTTGGCGTCCAAATTGAAAAGAAAAATCATCTTTTTTCAATTTCGCCCACGCTTCATTAAGCATCAAACGCCCATTTCGGTCAATTTGGGGGTCTTCACCCCAAACATTTATGTGTTGTGTTGAAAACCGAACTTCTAAATTCGGACGTGCATAATCCATTGTTAATCTTGCTCTGTTATTGATAAACATCGCTGGATTATCCAAATCTTCGTGCGGATTGATGTTTCCGTTTCTCACTTCTCCTCGTGAACGTAATTGTGTTGAAATTGAAAATGATTCTTGTTGAGCCATTAATCCCGAGCTCACAAACGATAGGACAATTAATCCTAATTTGAATGTAGTTTTCATAGTTATTAAGAATAAATTATCAACAAAATAGTAGTTTCTTATTTAATGGTAATAAAACATTTTCAACTAAATTGATTCAAGAATTATCAATATTTTTTTGTCCAATAAATAATTCTGCTAATTTACAAAACAATTATTAAATACCAATACTCCTCTTTTTTATTTTAAAACATCAAAACCTTTTCCATACACACCTACCACATTTGCTTGTGTTACAAAAGCATTTTGATCAATACTTTTCACCAATCTAAAAATAGAAGTTGATTCTGTTTTACGAGCCAACACGATGATAATCTTTTGTGATTGCTTGGAATATCCTCCAATTCCGTCAATTATTGTGCAACCTCTATTTATTTCAGAATTGATATGATTTGCCACTTCCTCGTATTTTGAAGTGAAAATAAAAAATTGTACCGATTGACGCATTCCACTAATTGCCACATCAACAGCATAATACATCACTGCCATCACAATCAATCCAATTGCAATCTTTTCTACACTTTGAAATAAAAAATAGGAAGATGAAACAATCAAAATATCGACCAATAGTAAAACTCGTCCCATACTGACATGGCGATATTTTGTTACAACCGCACCGATAATATCCGTTCCGCCGGTACTTCCATTCACAGAATAGACCAAACCCAATCCGACACCACAAAATGCAGCGCCGATTATAGATGAAAGAAGTGGGTCAACACTGATAATCGGCTGACTGAAAAATATCTCTCCATATCTCAAAAATAGCGTTAAAATGGCTACACTTATGATTGTTTTAACAACAAAATTCTTTCCCACAATTTTCCATGCCACAACAAGCAATGCGATATTAATTGTAACGTATGAAATCCAAAGCGGAATTTCTGTTGCCGTATTGATTAAAACCGTAACTCCTGCCAAACCTCCAGTTACAATTTTATTTGGAAGGAGAAAACCGGTTAATCCGAGTGCATACGAAACCAACCCAACAAGTATCATTATGTAATCTTTCCAATAAAAAGATTTTAAATAATTTTTGGGAGAAATTCTATTCATAGCTTTTCAGAATTAATAATTAAGAAAAAATATCCGATTTATAAAACAATATTGACAATTTTTCCAAGAACTACAATGATTTTTTTAGGTTGTTTTCCGTCTAAATATTTGATTGTTTGCTCATTGGATAATACATTTTTTTCAATCTCTTGAGATGATAATTCGGCTCCAAATTCGAGTGTAAAACGCACTTTTCCATTAAATGAAATTGGATACTTAATGCTGTTTTCTTTGATAAACTCTTCATTCAGAAGAGGCCAAGAAGCATCATTTACGCTGCCTTTGTTTTCTAAAAGCATATACATTTCTTCAGCAATGTGAGGAGCAAATGGAGCTAATAAAACAGACAAAGGTCCAAGAATTGATTTTTTATGACATTTTAACGTTGTAAGTTCGTTTACACAAATCATAAATGCCGAAACAGAAGTGTTAAATGAGAAATTTTCAATATCAGCGGTAATTTTTTTTATGGTTTTATGTAAAATTTTCAATTCTTCTGCCGTAGGATTTTCATCTGTAACTTGAAGATTTTCACCACTATAAAACAATCCCCATATTTTTTTCAAAAAACGATGCACTCCGTCAATTCCATTTTTGTACCAAGGTTTCGATTGCTCCAAAGGACCCAAAAACATTTCGTACAATCGAAGCGTATCTGCACCGTATTTATCCACTATATCGTCCGGATTGACGACATTAAACATTGATTTCGACATTTTCTCAACTGCCCAACCACAAACATATTTTCCATCTTCTAAAATAAATTGAGCCGTTTTATATTCAGGATTCCAATTTTTAAATTTTTCAACATCTAAAACATCGTTCGAAACAATATTTACATCAACGTGAATTGGTGTAACATCATACTCATTTTTCAAATTATAGGAAACAAATGTATTTGTCCCTTGAATACGATACACAAAATTGCTTCTACCTTGAATCATTCCTTGATTTATCAGTTTTTTGAAAGGTTCATCTTTACAAATATAACCTAAATCGTACAAGAATTTATTCCAGAATCTACTGTAAATTAAATGTCCTGTGGCGTGTTCTGTTCCTCCGATATACAAATCTACATTTTCCCAATATTCATTTGCCTCTTTGCTTACAAGTGCAGAATTATTAGTAGGATCCATATACCTTAAATAATAAGCCGAAGAACCTGCAAAACCGGGCATTGTGTTTAGCTCCAATTTAAAACCGTCTTCTGTAATCCAGTTTTTTGCCCGTCCAAGTGGCGGTTCACCTGTTTCAGTTGGTAAATATTTATCTACTTCGGGCAATTCAAGCGGCAATCTGCTCTCATCTAAAACATAAGGGATTTCTTCTTTATAATAAACTGGAAAAGGTTCGCCCCAATAACGCTGACGACTGAAAATGGCATCACGCAAACGATAATTTATTTTAATTTTTCCAAGTTTTTCCTTTTCAATATATTCTTTTGTCTTTTCAATTGCCTCTTTTACTTTCAATCCATTCAAAAAACAAGAATTAATCATTATTCCCTCTTTTGCATCAAAACTTTCGTTACTCACATCACAACCCTCAATTAATGGAATAATAGGAAGATTAAAATGTTTTGCAAAAGCATAATCACGGCTATCGTGAGCAGGAACAGCCATAATTGCACCTGTTCCATATCCGGCTAAAACATAATCGCTAATCCAAATTGGAATTTGTGTTTTAGAAATTGGATTTACCGCATACGAACCGGAAAAAACTCCTGTAACTTTTTTATCTGTCATCCGTTCGCGTTCCGTTCGTTTTTTGGTACTGTTTATATACGCTTCAACGGTTTCTTTTTGCTGCGGTGTGGTGCAGATTTTCACCAATTCGCTTTCAGGAGCAAGCACCATGAAAGTAACACCATAAATTGTATCTGGACGAGTGGTAAACACCTCAAACGACACATTGTCCGTTGTGTTTATCTCCTCTTCTTGTGGTGCAAGATTAAATCTCAACTCAGCACCTTCACTTCGTCCAATCCAATTTTTTTGTGTCTCTTTCAGAGAATCTGACCATTCTAAATTTTCCAATCCTTCGAGTAATCTTTGAGCGTAGGCAGAAACACGTAAACTCCACTGTCTCATAATCTTTTGCTCAACCGGATGTCCACCTCGTACTGAAAGCCCTTCGCTTACCTCATCATTTGCCAAAACCGTACCTAATGTTGCACACCAATTTACTTTTAAATCTGCTAAATAAGCTATTCTATAATTTAATAAAATTTCTTGTTGTTCTTTTTCAGATTTTTCTATCCATTCTTTTGCTGAAAATAAAAGTTCTTCGGAACAACTTGCTTTTAATCCTTCTGTACCAAATTTTTCAAAATGTTTTACCAATTTCTCAACTGGAACAGCTTTATTTTCCTTCAAATCATAATAATGTTGAAACATTTGAATAAATGCCCATTGTGTCCATTTATAATAATTTGGCTCACATGTTCTAATTTCGCGACTCCAATCATAAGAAAAGCCAATTTTATCCAATTGCTCACGATAACGAGCAATGTTATTTTCAGTCGTGATAGCCGGATGTTGCCCCGTTTGAATGGCATATTGTTCGGCTGGAAGCCCATAAGCATCATAACCCATTGGATGCAACACATTAAATCCTTTCAGCCGTTTGTATCTACTATATATATCAGAAGCAATGTAACCAAGTGGATGTCCCACGTGCAAACCTGCTCCAGAAGGATAAGGAAACATATCTAACACATAAAATTTTGGTTTTGAAGTGTCGATTTTAACTTTATAAGTTGCATTATCAATCCAAAACTGTTGCCATTTCTTTTCTATCTCTTTAAAACTATATTCCATATTATTTAGCAGATTTTATTTTCAAAAAAATTAAGAAGCAAAGGTAATAAAATAGCTTGAGATGATAAAACGAAAAAATAAATCAGAAATACGATTAACACTAAATTTTCAAAAAAACATTAAAAACACTTCATACACATTGTGAAATAGTATATTTTACTTACATTTGCCAACTGAAAATTTAGTTAAAGAGCAGAACAAAATTTAAACTTATGTGTTTCTAAAAATTTTATTTTTATATTCCATTAATTTATCTTATTTTTGTCAGTCTTTTTTTTCAAATAGAATAAAAAACACAAAAAACCGTTATTAAAAGAAACTAAATAGATAAAAAACAAATCAAAAACAATTAATTAACTAATGTGAAGAATATTCACAAAAAAAAACTACTATTATGGCAAAAGTAAAAGATTCCACAAAAAACAAGAAACAGTCAAAAGGATTATCAGCTGCGTTGGTGATACTATTCAGCTTTCTTGTAGCACTCGCTATTTACAAATTTGTGTTTGGACACTCAGCTAACTTTATCGACAACAATCCAGAAAACCACCCATTAAACGGAAACTTATTAGGAACAATTTACAAAGGAGGTTTTGTAGTTCCAATTCTTGTAACATGGTTATTATCTGTAATTATTTTAAGCGTTGAGCGTTTTATCGCTTTGAACAGATGTCGTGGAACAGGAAGTCTTGACAAATTCGTTGCGAATGTAAAACAAAAATTAGAAGCAGAAGATCTTAAAGGTGCAAAAGATTTGTGTGCAAAACAAAAAGGTTCAGTAGCAGCTGTTGTAGATGCAGGATTGAATACATACGAGCAAATGACAGCAGACACAACCGGTCTTTTGAAAGAACAAAAATTAGCTGCAATCGGTACAACTATTGAACAAGCTACTGCGCTTGAAATGCCTACAATGAACCAAAATATGCCTGTAATTGCTACATTTACAAACTTAAGTGTATTGACAGGGTTATTTGGAACAGTTATGGGTATGATTCGTGCGTTCTCATCTCTTGGAGGTGGCGGTGGTGTTGACTCTGCAGCTCTTTCAGTAGGTATTTCTGAAGCTCTTGTAAATACTGCATTCGGTATCTTAGGAGGAGCTTTAGCGGTTATTGCTTACAACTACTATTCAGCAAAAATTGATAATATTTCTTACGCAATTGACGAAATTGGTTTCTCAATTACAGGTGTTTTCCAATCTAAACATTAATTAGAATCTGATTGTGAAAAGACAAAGTAATTTCATTGTAAATTACTATATTAACATATAGATTCGTATAAATTAATAAAAGAAAAGACAAATGCCAAGAATTAAAGTAAAAAGAAAAGACACGTGGATTGACATGACTCCAATGAGTGACGTGATGGTATTGCTGCTCACTTTCTTCATGTTGACCTCTACGTTCTTAAAACCAGAACCGGTAACAGTAACAACACCGTTGTCTGTTTCTGAGATTAAAATTCCTGAACTCAACGTTTTGTCTATTTTGATTTCACCAAAAGGTCAAGTTTTCTTAGACCTAGACAATCAAAATCACAGAATTAGTGTTTTGGAAAAAATGGCATCTACTTATAATATCCAACTTACAGATCAAGAAAAATATGAATTTAGCATTGGCACTTCGTTTGGAGCACCAATGGGCAAATTCAAACAATTTATGGCACTACCGGAAGATGCCAGAAACAAAGAATTACCTACATTGGGGATTCCTGTTGATTCTGTTGACAATCAATTCAAAGGATGGGTATTAGCAGCAAGAGAAATAAAGGGAAAAGATATGGTTATAGCTATTAAAGCTGACTCCGAAACCCCTTATTCAGCCATTAAAAATGTAATGAGTTCCTTGCAAGATTTGAAGGAGAATAGATATAACTTGATAACTTCATTGCGTGAAGTATCAACAACACCTGCTGCGGCAGCCAATTAACAATTTAGTAAAGTAACAATTTAAACATTTAGAAGATTATGATGGATGTTAATTCAGGCGGCAGTGGAAAAAAGGGTGAACGTAAAAAAATGGATACCAGAGTGGATTTCACTCCTATGGTAGATATGATTATGTTGCTCCTTACTTTCTTCATGCTTGCCACCACTTTGAGCAAACCTCAAACAATGGAGATTGCAATGCCGGCTAAAGATAAACCTTTAACAGAAGATGAAGGTAGCGTGGCAAAGGAATCAGAAGCTATTACTATTTATTTAGGAACCAACAATAAAGTATATTATTTTGAAGGGATTCCTGATTTAGAAGCTCCAAATTATTTAAAAGAAACCGATTTTTCAGCAGAAGGATTAAGAACAGTACTTTTAAATAAAAACAAAAAAGCTGTAGCTGAGGTTAATGAATTGAAGGATAAAAAGATGCGATTGCAAATATCTCAAGAAGAATTTGAGACAAAACTAAGAGAAGTGAAAAGTAGTAAGGGTACGCCGGTGGCAATCATAAAACCTCTTGACAACTCTACTTACGATAATTTAGTTTCAGCTCTTGACGAGATGTTAATTACCAATGTGGGTAAATATGCAATTACAGATTTAGATGATAGTGATAAAAAAATGTTGGCAAATTCAAATGTTAAATTTGATATGCAACCGTAACGATATTCGATAAATTAATAGTTAAAAAGATTTTAAACAATGGCAAAAGATATTAATTTAACATCAGAGAAGTGGATTGATCTCATCTTCGAAGGTAGAAATAAAAATTACGGTGCTTACACATTACGTAAAAATTCACCTAAAAGACACACGTTTGCTTTTTTGGTTGTAATAGTTGCAGCTGTTTTTATCGTTTTAGCTTCAATCGCTTTTAACAGTATTAAAAAAGCAAGAGAAGCAAGAGAAGCGATGACAGAAGTTTCGCAACTATCGGACATAAAACTTGACAAACCTGATGTTCCCGAAGAGAATGTTCAAAAACAATTTGAAGCTCCACCTCCTGTAGAGTTAAAAAGTACCATTCAATTTACGGCACCTGTAATTAAAAAAGACGAAGATGTGCCCGAAGAGATGGAAATTAAATCACAAGAAGACTTAACTAAAAGTGATATTCAAATTTCTATTGCTGACATAAAAGGTACAAACGAAGAGACTGGAGTTGATATTGCAACACTTCAAGAACACAAAGTAATAGTTCAAGAAGAGAAAAAAGAAGAAAAGATTTTCGAGATTGTAGAACAACCACCTTCGTTTCCGGGTGGAGAAGCTGCAATGTACGAGTGGTTAAGTAAAAACATCAATTACCCTGTTATTGCACAAGAAAACAACATTCAAGGACGTGTT
>JBDHYS010000012.1:0-13034 GCA_039811505.1 Paludibacteraceae bacterium
AAGCAGAAAGATTATTTCATATGGAATTTTCACCTGCTTTGAAAGTAAAACAAACTGGAAGGAAAGATGTTGTTTGATATAAAAAAATTGTATCTTTGAGATTCTTAACAACCCGCATCATGGCCACTCCGTCGTCATCAATGTTGTGAATCGCTTTCAAAAATTTGTATCTTTGATATTCTTAACAACAATTAAATTACTGGAGTCACAGGCTGATAGTTGTGAATCGCTTTCAAAAATTTGTATCTTTGATATTCTAAACAACTATCTGCGTCCATTGCAGGCATTACTACTTGTTGTGAATTGCTTTCAAAAAATTGTATCTTTGATATTCTAAACAACTATATTTGAAGCAGGAGAAATTGACCCTATGTTGTGAATTGCTTTCAGAATCACATACCACATTTTTACAGAAAACAAAAGCAAACAAAAACTAATAATAGTCTATATATTAGATAATTATAAATTTGACCACCTCCCGGAATACTCTTCTTTTTTGCTCATATTTGTTCTTTTTTGCACAAAACCGTTTCTCAAACCGTTTCTTTTTTGTATCTTTGTTTCAAAGAAACGGATATGAAAACTACAGTCAAACTGCGAATTAAGAAACTCTCCGACGGAAACGGAAGTTATTATCTGGATTGGTTTCAGAATGGGAAACGCCATTATGAATACCTGAAAATTTACACCGTACTATCCGACCGCCCCAGCAAGGAAGAACGGGAAGCCAATAAAGAATCCCTGAAACTTGCCCAGCAGATCCGCAACCAGCGGGAAAACCAACTTATCGCCAGCCCGAACGGAATCACACCTGCACACAAGCGCAAACAGTCAGTTATTGCCTATTGCGAGGCTCAGGCAACAACTAAAGTCAGTATGCAGGTTGTTGACCACCTCAAAGAGTATATGCCCAACAAATCCCTCCAAATGCAGGAAGTAAAGCGGGAGTTTGTGCAAGGTTTCGCCGATTATTTGGCAAGCAATCTTCACGGAAATACGGCTAACGCCTATTTTTCCAAATTCCGGTCATTTATCAAAAGAGCCATTACCGAAAGTATTGTCGCTTCCGATACCCTATTGGACATAGAAGCCCCAGAGAAGCAAGAAACGATTGTAAGTTTCCTGACAACCGATGAAATTGCCCGGATAGCTCAAAGCAACCTCAACCCGAAGGTAAAAACCATTTTCCTGTTTTCCTGCTTTTGCGGGATGCGGTATTCCGACATTAAAAACCTCACTTGGGGAAACATTACCGAAGATTTCCGGCTGAAATTCTCACAGCAGAAAACCCAGACAAGCAAAGGGAAACAAACCAGTGTAACCTACCTGCCAATGAATCCGCAAGCCATTACACTGCTTGGCAAACGCAAAGAGGATAAAATGAAAGTTTTTGAAGTACCTTTGCAACAGACCTGCGACAAAGCCTTGAAGGGAATTGCCACCAAGTTAAGCATCAAGAAAAATCTGCATTTCCATATAGCCCGGCACAGTTTCAGCGTTATACTTCTTGAAAACGATGTAGATATTTATAAAGTAAGCAAGTTGTTGGGACACAAATCCGTTCAAACTACTATTAAACACTATGCAAACATCACAGATAAAGGCGCACGAGAAGCAATAGGAAGTTTTCCGGAAATAAAAATCTAACCAATAATGAAAGATATTCAAAGAATTTTGTTTGGCGATCTTCGTCCTTGGCTTGAAAGCAAAAACAGTGGAAATGACTATTACGCCCCACTCACACGAAACTTGAAAGCTATTGAAGCAACGTTTAATCCACACTACGAGTTAAAATTCATACGTCACTTTTCAAGCAAAACGCAGTATTATAGAAAGCTTATCGAAAATAATCTAATTAGCTACTGCAATACTTTATTTTCAGAAACAGAGAATGCGAGCGGTAATTTGACAGTATACAAAATAGACAAAGCGAGAAAACAACTTCATTCAAAAATAAATGAAACTGCTGAAATCATAGAAAGTCAATCACTGTCCCTATCCTACATTACTGCCCAAAGTGCAGACCTTTCAGTTGATAAGCCATTCAAAGAAACGACTTATATTATTTATTGCTTACTTTCAGCTTTAATTAAAACTTGGATGGAAATTCAATGCCATTTTGAAAATCATATTGCAGAAGATGATTTATGGGAAGTGTCAGATTTTTACACTCAGTTATTACAGATAAATGTTCCAGACAATACATTTATAACAAAAATTCAAAAAATTGAAATCACAACGCTTGTTGATGATGAAGAAGTAGATAGGTCAGGAGAAGAACAGATTGGTTCGTTGTCTTATAAATATTTGAACATAAATCCTGCGAATATTTCAGACTTATTTAATGCATTGAAAAAGAATAATAGTATAGCCCAAGAAACAAGTATTACGGATTTTAAACGAATATTCTCAGGTACAAAAGTTGAAGTTCCGATTAAATGGACAGGTGCAATAAGTGATTTGTCGTATTTAATCAAACTGCTGAACATTGAACATAAGGTGTTTGAAAAAACAAAAAGTGTTTGGCAGACAGTTTGTGCGTGTTTCGTTGATGAAAATGGAAATGCTTTTGAACCAAACCAATTGAAAGACCAAAAGAAACCAAAAAAGTCTGCGAGTGAAATTGAAAAAATAGCAAAATTGATGATTTAGGAATTACTCCGCACTCCGCTATGAACATAAATAAAAATGAATAAATAAAAGAAATGATTAATTAAAAAAGTCAATGGTTAAATCCATTGGCTTTTTTTCTTTTTAAAACAAAGCGCTCCGCACTCCGCACCCACTCCGCGCGGAGTATAATTTCCCAATTTTGCAGTGATGTATGATATATTTTTGCATTGTCTTCGATAGCCGAAGATGACATTGCGCAATGTCCATTTCTAATTTTAATACAATTTCAAAATGGACCAAATTATTCAAAAACTCGATGCAATCGAACAGCGATTAATTGAACAAAATCTCCTGCAAAAGGAAATTTTCAACTTCAACGAAGCCTGCTTATATGTTGATTTAAGCAGTAGCCACCTGTACAAACTCACCAGCACAAACTCCATCCCCTGTTATTGTCCGCAGGGAAAGAAACTCTATTTCAGACGCTCGGAGCTTGACCAGTGGCTCACAAGCAACCGCAAAAAAACTACCGATGAAGTGGAGCAACAAGCATCCAACTACATTGCAAAAAAGGAAAGGGCAAGACAATGAACACAAAACCAAGAATTCTGTCAGACATCCTGAAAGATTACTTTCAGCACAGCCAAGAACCCTTAGCCAAAGAGTTTCGCAGTTACTTCAACATCAATTCTGTAAACCTGAACGAAGTTTCAGACGACCGGATAAACGAAATGATTGAAAACACCGTCCTTGAAGATTGGATAGACAATCAAGATGTGATGCAAACACTGCACATCAGCCCCCGCACCCTGCAAACCTTGCGCTCAAACGGCATTCTGCCATACTCACGCATTCAAGGGAAAATCTACTATCTGCGCCAAGATATACAAAGACTACTTGCCAATAATTACACAATGATAAAAATTCGTAGCTATGGAAAAACTAAGTAAGCAGTCAATATTGGAAAATACGCATTACGGGCTGAACATTTACAGCCACATTTTGAAATCGTATTACCCCGATGAAACAGTCCTTGCCCTCGCGGGCAGGACTTGTTCCCCTGTCAAAAATCCATTCAATGCAGATAAACCTACGCTGAATATTTACATTGAAAAATCAGAAACCGGCAATGCGTTAAGCGACGAAACAGCCTGCTATACGGATAGCGAGAACACAATCCCTTCCGGTAATGCTTTTGACTTTGCTCAACTGCATTACAAACAGCAAGGCGACGAACTATTGCAGACACTCAATAAAGAACTGAATTTGCATTTAGGAAAGAAAAGGAACTTTTATGAGAAAAAATCAGATAATCAGATTAATCAAAAAAATCAAAATTCAGACGATTTCAAAGATTATTTCTCATTCTTTCGCTCGCCAATAACCAACATCAAGCCTCACAAAACAATTTCATTGCTTGATACCTACAACTACCTTATTGGAGATTTTGCAAAAGACCGGACAAATGAACTTCGAAGCATTACCGATGAGAAGTCCGCTCGCAAATTCAAAGCGCAGAAATTCGACTACTGCACATTTTCAGGAGTTTTCACATCCCGAAGCGACAAAAACCTGACAACCCATTCCGGCTTCATCTGTCTTGATTTTGACCACCTATCACAGTCGGCTGACTTCAAAGGGAAAGGCGGATTGGAGTTGCTGAAAAATGCACTTTTGGACGATGAATATTTTGCAACAGAACTGATGTTTATAAGCCCATCCGGCGATGGATTGAAGTGGATTGTCAAAATTGATATTTCCACTGCCACCCACGCACAGTTTTTTGATGCAATATCAAACTACGTACGGCAGACCTACAATTTGGAAATAGACAAAGCTTGCAGAGACGTTTCCCGGGCTTGTTTTTTACCCTATGACCCAAAAGCACATATAAACCCTCAAATAATTAAACAAAATGATAACATACGATAAAAAAACAGACTACACATTGGTGTCAAACGGCATCTACAACGGATATACCCTTGCACACGCCGAAAGTTATTCCTGCTTCGAAATAACAATAGATAAACGAGTAATTTTTAAGCGAGAAACGCTCAGAGAAAAACATTACAAACCAAACCTGTTCTCTGCTATTCGTGCTTTTCTGCTGATAAGTTTCTATAATATCTTTCACGATGATAAAGAGAAAATCAATTGGTACGGCACAAAAAAGGTACGCCTTTATTCCAAAACGGGACTTTTCCCATTATTTCTAAAACTTTATTTCCTAACCTTAATTATCCGTAGCTTATGAACAAGAAGACATTCAATCCAAGCGAGTGGCTGAACAGTCAAAATATCCAGAATAAAATAACCAATACCAATAAATATCGGGAAATGGTTCAGCCAAATGATGTGAGTTCAGATATTGAAACCATCATCAGTCGCATTGAAGCCACAGCCACAGATATTGCACCACATTACGCCGATTGGCGTAATGTGGGCTTTGCCTTAGCTGATGAATTGGGCGAAAGCGGTAGAAATTATTTCCACCGCATCAGCCGTTTATATCCCAACTATTCAACCGCAGAAACAGATAAGCAATTCGACAAATGCCTGAAAGCAAAAGGACACGGCGTAAGCATAAAAACAATTTTTCACCTTGCCAAACAAGCAAATATCAATATCGCTACGAATACAGTAACGCAACAAACATCACAAAATAGAAAAACAAAATCCCCCATTTCCCCAAATGGGGAAACAGGGGATTGTGGGGAAACGGCGGATGTAATCCCGGCAATACAACTACCCAATTTCCCCAATGAGCTATTCGACAAACTGCCTTATTTCTTTCAAAGAATAGTGTCCAATGCCAATTCAGATGATGATAAAGACATCCTTTTGCTCGGCTCACTCGTTACGATATCAGCTTGCTTGCCGAATGTGTACGGCATATACGCACAGAAAAAAGTAGGTGCAAATCTTTACCTATTTGTTTCGGCGCAGGCATCTGCCGGAAAAGGACGGCTCCCGTTCTGTCGAAAATTAGTAGAGCCAATCCACAAATCACTCAAAGAGCAATCACTCAAAGAACGAGAGCGTTACGAAATGGAATTAGCCGAATATGTACAATTAAAACGAGAAAACCCATCCTTGGAGAAACCCAAAGAGCCACCGTTCAGAATGTTAATCATTCCGGCAAACAACAGCTCCACAGGAGTATTCCAAATCCTAAACGACAACAACGGCGTAGGACTGATGTTTGAAACCGAAGGCGATACCCTTTCACAGACCTTCAAAAGCGACTATGGCAACTATTCCGACGGTTTCAGGCAGGCATTCCATCACGAAATTATTTCGTATAATCGTCGCCAAAACAGAGAATACGTGGAAATAGAAAGACCGCAACTGTCAGCCGTGCTTTCCGGCACACCCGGGCAAATCGCTACACTCATTCCCAGTGCAGAAAACGGCCTGTTCAGCCGTTTTATTTTCTATTATATGAACATCCGTCCCGAGTGGATTGACGTGTTTGCAGGTAACAACGATGAACCCTTGGACGATTATTTCGAACACTTAGGAAATCGTTTTTTTGAATTTTATAAAATGCTTCAAGCACAGACTGAACCTTTGCGGTTTAGCCTCACGCTCACTCAGCAAAAAGATTTCAACAAAACTTTTGACCAAACACAGACCAAAGCCATCTGCATTCAGGGCATTGATTACGTGGCATCTATTCGCAGGTTAGGGCTAATTACCTTCCGCATTGCAATGATACTCACAACTATTAGATTAATGGATAATCCTGATTTCAAGACACCGTTTACCTGTTCTGATGACGATTACCAAATATCAATGGAAATAGCCAAAGTTCTCAACAGCCACGCATCAATGGTCTTCGAGCAATTACCGACGAACAAAACCACGGTCAAACTACCCAATCTCAAACAGCAGTTTTTCGACAGTTTGCCAGAAACCTTTAACCGGCAGACCTATTTGGAATGCTCAAACAAGCTAGGAATAGTCCCCAAAACTGCCGAAAAGCAAATTGCAAGCTTTATAAAGGCAGGATTACTCCAACGAGAAACACAAAACCAATATAAAAAGACCTGAAAACAACGAAAAAGCGGACTGAAAAGTCCGCTTTTTTTGAACTTCGTAGAAGTTCCCTATACATAACCCCCAATTTTTAATTGGGGGAGTTTGATAATACGAAAACTAAAACACTGTATGTGTTTCCCTTATGCAATTTAGACAACTCTTAAATTGTCTTATTACCCCTTAATCATAGGCTTGTACGCCACTGATCATTAGGGTGTTTAGTCTTGTCTTAACAGATTGTGGATAACTTTTTTATCAAAACCTTGATATACAGCTTTGTTTATGCTTATTAATGGTTATCTTTGTTAAATTGAAATATTAAATTTTCAAATAAAGATTTACCAAATGAAACAAGAAACAATTGAAAAACTATTCCTAAACACACTTTCATTTGAATTTCCAAAAGAACCCGTAACATTTTATTTTTCATTGAAAGACAATCCGGATTATCCGTTGACAAGACTAAACCACACATTATTTCCTGAAAACATTAAAGATGTTTTTCCTGAAATAACTAACGCCGACACGCTTTATACTTCTTTTGAAAGAAGTATTGAAGGCTTTCTACCACTTGAAATCCATTTTGCAAATGATAATTTTGCCCTGATTAAACGGCATTTTAATCGTGAAATAAAGTATTTTTTCAACAAGAAAAATATTCTCGTTGAACCTAATTTCATTAAAGACAATCAGATTTGGATAAGAACAAATAAATATGACAAACAAAGCATATTTGGTGAATACGACAGGTATTCTATCAAAGTAAACTTCAATCAGTTCACGAGCAAACCTGAATTGGTACTATCCTTCGACCGCCCATCAAAAGCTCTAAAACAATCGGTTACCAAATTTTTAGAAAATAATGCCGGAGCTACTGCCGATTTATTTAATCGTGTGGTGTATTATGAAACTTTTAAAAATGAGAACGGCACAAAGTCCAATCGTATGCGTGTTACCAAATATGAAAAATTAACTAATTTAGATGATATTGATTACAATAATGTTTACCCTGTTTTAGGTTGGAAGTTAAAAGGATTTTTCGGTATTAATGACGACGATGAAAATGAAGAAGAGCAAGCAGTATTCCAAAAGGTAAATCGATATAAAAAATATTACGGTAAAGTTTCAAGGTTTTACAGTCAGTATTTGAATAATGAAGCATTTCGTTCAATAGTACCAATCTCTGAAAGTGGATTTAGTTTTGCTAATCCAATGCAGATAGGTGAGATTTCCCCTAAAAGCAATCAACTTATTTTTGGAAAAGACAGGTATAGAAATCCTCATACGAATACCAATCCACAACGCGGGGTGAATACCGGTCCATATCGACCTCCCAGAAATAACAACATCCAATTGTTTTTTATTTCAGCCAAAATTCACGCTCCATATACTGTGAACCTTGCCGACTATTTGCTCAAAGGATACAAAGATTTTTTCAAAGGATTGTTCCATTATACGAATGTCCCTGTAACGCTTGCTCCTGATGCCATGAATATCACATTTGATGATGTCTCAAACCCTTTGCCCGAAATTGAAAGCGCATTGCAACAAATTCAGGATAATCCGGATGCTAAATACATTGCCGTTTATTTATCTCCGATAGGGAAATATGACCAGAATAAAGAACAACGAAAAATCTATTACAAAGTCAAAGAAAAACTATTAAACCGCAGTATTACTTCACAATTTATCGAAACTGACAAAATGCTCAAAGTGCTTGCGGACGACCAAACACTCGATTACAAAGGAAATGAAAAAAAGAACTTTGCATATACACTCCAAAATATGGCTATTGCAATCAATGCAAAACTTGGCGGTATCCCTTGGCGAATTAATACTCCGATTACAAAAGAATTGGTGGTAGGTATCGGGGCTTTCAAACATATAGATACAAAAACTCGGTACATCGGTTCTGCTTTTTCATTTGACAATACCGGAGCTTTTAATTCATTCGAGTACTTTCATCACGATCAAATCACAGAGCTTGCAGGTTCAATTGAAAACGCCATAATAAACTTCACGAAAGTCAACAACAAACCCGATTATCTTATCATACATTTCTATAAAGATATGAATGAAAAAGAAGTCGAGCAGATTGAAAATGTTTTTCGCAGATTAGATATAGATATACCTTTTTTTGTTGTTACAATTAACAAAACACTGTCAGAAGATTTTGTAGTTTTCGATGAAAAAAACAAGGATTTGTTGCCATACAGCGGGAAGTATATCAACTTAGGAAATCACACCTATCTGCTTTGCAACAACACCCGGTACAAAAACAGCAAATTCAACCCAATGGACGGTTTCCCCTTTCCGGTTAAAATCAAAATCTATTGCCCCAATGACCCCGCGCTTGAAAAAGACGGTAATTTCATTACAAAACTAATTGACCAAGTCTATCAGTTCAGTCGTATTTATTGGAAGTCAGTAAAACAGCAAAATCTGCCCGTCACCATAAAATACCCAGAGATGGTCACCAAAATAGCACCCCATTTTTCAGGTGGAGATATCCCCAAAAATATCGGAAAAGACAACCTTTGGTTTCTCTAATCGAGACAAGCGATTTCCTAACCGACTGAAAATGGAAAAACCCTAAAAAGAAAAATTTCGGGTTTTTATTTCAAAATAAAATGATAAATTTGTCTAATTTTAAACAACACACCTGTTTTCAATAACAGATGTCAATTTTTGTAGCTAAATAATGAAACTGCCTCGAAACATAACCGAAATAATTGATGAATTAATCGACCAATATCTTGAAGAAGACCGCTATAATCGTCCTTGGATTATTGGCTTTAGTGGTGGAAAAACTATTTCTTTCTTCAACCATAATTTATTTTTGCACTTTACAAAAATATAAATCACGAATAAAATGCTATCATATATTTATGTGCTTACCTTCGGATAATAACTTAGACACGCGATTGTTGGGACAAATATACAACAATACGGTTGCCACCTATAAGTTTTATTGGTTTGCTTCAATTCTTGACTTCGTTGTCAAGGAGCAACGCCAGCAAATCTCTGTGTGGGAAATTATAGTAGGCATGATTACAGAAGCATGGTATCCAATTCATTATTTTCGACTTTCTTTCGGGAAGTCTGACTCTTTATTTGACAGAGCAATAACTATTCAGCGAGAATTACAAATCCCAATAGACATTAATAAGAATGAACTGAAAACTTTGTTGTTAAGTCGCTTGGAAGTAGAAGATCGAGATTTTATAAGAATAATTCGGGTGTTTAAACAAAATGTTCCATATTGGTTTTTATCTCCATGGATTAAAAGTTATGATCCACGAGAAGTGATGTTTCTTTCTCAGTCATTTACCAATGATTGCCCTTATGCTATTAAAGGAGAAACAATAGAAATAAATCCAAATTGGAAGAAATACTTCAATGATAATTACCTAATCTTAAAAGATTTTACATTTTGGAATTTGACAGTTTTTCTTCAAAAACGAAATCCAAATGTACCTGATGTGCCTTCAAAGTTAGTAAAACCAATATTGCGTGACTCTCTTTTGAAACAGCGTCGTTTTTGGGATGCGTATATTGAATTAAATGGTTCGATGAAGTGTATATATACCGGTAAAGAATTAGTTAAAAAGAGATACGATTTAGACCATTTTATTCCTTGGAGTTTTGTTTCGCATGACTTATTATGGAATCTGCTTCCTTCTGATGCAAGCATTAACAGCTCAAAAAGCAATAATTTGCCTATTTTGAGCAACTATCTCCGACCATTCGCAGAAACACACCATAAAGCATTAAAATCTTTATATCCCCAAAATCCCAACAATAAAATACTCGAAGATTATCTGATTATTCATAACTCAATATCAGAATTGGTTGATTTACCAGAAGTTGATTTTTTTAATGTTTTTCAGAGAACATTTTCGCCAATGGTTCAAATTGCTGAAAATATGGGATTCAAATATTGGAATTACTCAATTAATGTATGAAAAAAATCAAAAACAATCCACACTTAACAGCTATTGAACGAACTTCAATGTCATTTCCAACAAGGTGGTTGAATAAGAGGAGTTTATTAAAAGGTGATATTTTAGACTATGGCTGTGGATTTGGATTTGACACAGAGGATTTGCAGAAAATGGGATTCAATATCGTGGGGTATGACAACTATTATAGACCTGAATATCCTCAAAAAAAATTTGATACAATTATTTGCAATTATGTTTTAAATGTTTTGGAGCCAAATGAACAAGCGGAAGTTTTAATGTCTGTATCTGAATTGCTTAAACCCACAGGGAAAGCTTATTTTTCCGTAAGAAGAGACTTAAAGTATGAAGGATTTAGAACTCATTATGTTCATAAACAACCTACTTATCAAAGTAATGTGAAACTCCCTTACAAAAGTGTTTTTTCTAATGAAAATTGTGAAATTTACGAATACCAGCACTATAATCAAATTGATAAAGAAGATAAAAACTGTCCATTTTGTAATCTTGCGCCAAAGGTTGAATTGTTAAGTGAGACAGCTACTGCAATAGCGTTTTTAGATAGTTTCCCTGTTAACCTTGGACACGCATTAATAGTTCCAAAAAGACACATTGCCAGCTATTTTGAATTATCAATACACGAACAGCGAGCATTATGGTTGCTTGTTAATCGATGCCAATCTATAATCCAACAAAGACACAACCCCGATGGTTTTAATATTGGAATAAATATTGGAGAAACTGCGGGTCAAAGTATTTTTCATGTACACATTCACCTAATACCTCGATATAAAGGAGATGTAGAAAACCCAAGGGGTGGAGTAAGGGGAGTGATACCAAGTAAGAAAGATTATTAAATGTAAACCCAACCATGCCCGAAACCCAAAACATAGAATACAAATCCGTTTGGCGGGATGAATACCTGAAATGGATATGTGGCTTTGCCAATGCCCAAGGCGGTACGCTCATTATCGGCAAAGACGATGACGGTAAAGTCGTAGGTGTAAATAATGCCAAAAAGCTATTGGAAGAACTGCCCAACAAAATAACCACCATTTTAGGAATTGTTACTCCGGTCAATCTGCACCAAACGGAACAGGGCGATTACATAGAAATTGAAGTTGAGCCACAGCCCAACCCTGTGAATTACAAAGGTGAATACCATTACCGAAGTGGCACTACCAAGCAAGAATTAAAAGGGAGTGCATTGGATAAGTTTCTGTTGCACAAATATGGTAAAAAGTGGGATGGAGTTACCGTTCCGAGCGTCAAAATATCAGAGTTAAAACAGGAAACTTTTGAATTTTTCAAACACAAAGGAATTGAAGCTAAACGCCTTGATGAAAAGTGTTTGAAAGAATCCACGGAGCAATTACTCAATAACCTGAATCTCATTGAAAACGGTCATTTAAAACGTGCTGCATTGTTGCTTTTCCACCCCGACCCGGAGAAGTTCGTTACAGGAGCGTATATCAAAATCGGATTCTTCAGAACAGAAAGCGATTTACTGTTTCAGGACACCATACACGGCAACTTATTGGAGCAAGTTGAAAAGACAATAGAACTGCTTTTTACCAAGTATATTCGGGCAATGATAAGCTACGAAGGAATTTCACGCATCGAAACCTACGAATACCCCAAAATAGCTTTGCGTGAGGCACTTCTAAATGCCGTTGCACATAAGGACTATGCCGGTTGTACACCTATTCAAATTAAGGTATATGCCGATAAAATTAGGATTTGGAATGAAGGACAACTCCCTGAAAACTGGACAGTCTATAAACTTATGCACGAACATTCTTCCCGTCCGTATAATCCTGACATTGCTAATGCTTTTTTCCGCAGCGGTTATGTCGAATCGTGGGGGCGTGGCATTGAAATAATGACAGAACAATGCGCATTGGCAAAACTGCCTCCACCAATCATTACAAACGACGGCAGTGATTTTTGGATTGTTTTCCGAAAAGATATTTACAATGTAGAGGATTTAGGCAAGTTAGGCCTGAGCGAAAGACAGATAAAAGCCGTCTTGTATGTTAAAGAAAAAGGAAAAATTACCAATAGCGAATACCAGAAAATTAATAACATAGGAAATAGAACTGCAACTTATGAATTAAAAGAGTTGGTAGAGAAATTTAATTTATTGAAAATGTCTGGAGCAAGTGTTGGAATACATTACGAGTTTGTATAAGCCCGCAAAAAGCCCGCATTGCCCGCAATTAGCCCGCAAAAAGCCCGCATTTTAAACTTTCTGATTTCCCCATTATTCCCCAAATCCCCAAAATGGGGATATGGGGAATTTTCAATTTAAGCGGAAAAAGTAGTTAATGTTCCTGCCCATGCAGGTTTAAACCGAATAGGTAAAGCGGTCTTCGTCATTCCGCCACTTTGTTCACAAAAACATAGCCCCAAGGGTAA
>JBDHYS010000013.1:0-12333 GCA_039811505.1 Paludibacteraceae bacterium
AATCCTTCGCCAATGGACAATGAATCAAGTTTGATGAATGCTTATTTGTTTGTAAATCAAACAAAAATTGAAGATGTAAAACCGTTGGAATCGGTCAAAAATCAATTGCAAGATAACGAATAGAATAAAGAAATGACATTTCACAATCCTGAATATTTATATATTTTTTTCGCTTTGCTCCCAATGATTGGGTGGTATATTTGGGAAATTCATAAATCCGATGCAAGCGTTCAAATTTCTTCCACAAAAAGAATGGAAGAATATCCTAAAACGTTGCGAATACGAATGCGGCATCTTCCGTTTATTCTTCGTGTTTTAGCTATAAGTATGCTGATATTAGCCATTTCACGCCCGCAGGCTTCGCTTAGTTGGCGAACGGAAAACAAAGAAGGAATTGACATTATGATGGCTTTGGATATTTCCGGCACAATGTTGATTGAAGATTTACGCCCCAGCAGATTGGAGGCGGCAAAAAGTGTTGCAATCGATTTTATCCAATCCCGACCAAATGACAACATCGGTTTGGTGCTTTTTGCAGCTGAAAGTTTTACGCAATGTCCGCTTACAACGGATCATTCTGTTTTGGTAAATCTTTTTTCGGGAATAAAATACGGTATGATTGAAGATGGTACTGCAATTGGTTTGGGTTTGGCAAATGCCGTTTCACGAATTAAAGACAGCAAAGCAAAATCAAAAGTTGTGATTTTATTGACCGATGGTTCAAACAACAGAGGCGATATTGCACCCATTACGGCTGCAGAAATTGCCAAGACTTTTGCTGTTCGGGTTTATGCAGTTGGTGTAGGTTCGCACGGAATGGTAAATATGCCCGTACAAACACCATTTGGAGTTCGATATCAACAAGTAAAATCGGATTTTGATGAAGATACATTGATAAAAATAGCAGAAATGACCGGTGGACAATATTTTAGAGCCACAAACAGAGCAAAATTAAAAGAAGTGTACCAACAAATAGATCAAATGGAAAAGACGAAAATCAATGTGCAGGAAATTGTAAATAAAAGTGAACTCTATTTTGTATTTGCTCTTTTGGCTTTTGTATTTCTTTTTGTTGAAATTCTTCTAAAAAATACGTGGTTGAAATCACTACCGTAATTTTTGTATGGAATATTTTATACGAATTAAATTAAAAAATTAAAAATGTTTCGTTTCGCACATCCAGAATATCTTTTTTTATTTGTGTTGGTATTTATACTAATTGTGGTTTTTATTTTGGCACAAATGAAAAGAAAAAGTTTAACGCAACTTTGGGGAAATCCTGCTTTGCTTAAAGAATTGATGCCCAATGTTTCTTATATTCGTCCAAAATTCAAATTTTATGTACTTTTATTTGCTATTTCGCTGATTGTGATTGTGTTGGCACAACCTCAATTCGGATCAAAAGAAGAAAATGTGAAGAAAAAAGGGATTGAAGTTGTGATTGCGATGGACGTATCAAATTCTATGTTGGCTCACGATGTGCAACCGAGCAGATTGATGAAAGCAAAACAGATTGTCTCTCAATTAATTGACAGAATGAAAGATGATAAAATCGCTATTGTTGTGTTTGCCGGCGATGCGTTTATCCAACTTCCACTTACGGCGGATTACAACGCTGCAAAAATGTTTTTATCATCTATCAATACTAAAATTGTGCCTTATCAAGGCACAGCAATTGGCTCAGCAATTGATCTAAGCATCAAATCTTTTGGAAACAGAGAATCAAAAGTGGGTAGGGCAATTGTGGTGATTACCGATGGTGAAAACCATGAAGATAATGCTGTTGAAGCAGCAAAACTTGCATCTGATAATGGAATTGCAGTGCACGTAATTGGAGTTGGAACGCCCGAAGGAGCACCTATCCCGATTGACAACACGGTTAGTTTCAAAAAAGACAGAGATGGAAATGTTGTTGTTTCCAAATTAAACGAGAGCATGGCAAGTGAAATCGCACAAGCTGGAAACGGGCTTTATGCACGTGCCGATAATTCTGATGTGGCTCAAAGAAATTTATTAAACGAGTTGGATAAATTGGCAAAAACAGATTTGGAGCAAAAAGTGTATTCTCAATACAACGAACAATTTCAATCGTTTGCTTTTGTCGCTTTGATATTGTTAATTTTTGAAGTATTTATTTTTGTTCGTAAAAATAAATGGTTGAGTCGAGTTCATATTTTTGATGTTCATAAATAATTAGTTGAAAAAATGCGTTATTTTAGTTTTTACATAACTTTTGTGCTATTTGTTTTTGTGTCGCAATTTTTGTCGGCTCAAAATGATGATATTCGGTCTGGAAATCGTCTTTACAAAGATAAAAAATATACAGAAGCCGAAATTGAATATCGTAAAGCATTGCAAAAAGACAACAAATCATTTGCTGCAAGTTATAATTTAGGTAATGCACTGTTCAAACAAGAAAAATACAAAGAAGCTTTTGAGAAATACAAAAATTCGATGGAATTGACCTCAAATAAAGAACAAATTGCCCATAATTTTCACAACTTAGGAAATACATTTATGTCAAGCAATCAATATAAAGATGCGATTGCAGCTTACCAGATGGCGTTGAAAAGTAAACCTAACGATGACGAAACGCGTTATAACTTAGCTTATGCACAAACTATGTTGAAAAAACAAGAGCAAGAACAAGAGCAAAATCAAGGTGGAAATGACGATAAAAAAGAGGACGATAAACAAAACAACGAGAATCCACCACACGAAAATCAAAAACCCGAACAGCAGCAGCCTCAAATGTCAAAAGAAAATGCTCAACAGCTTTTGAATGCGCTGGAGCAAGATGAAAAAGAAACAAAAGAAAAGGCACAAAAAATGCAATCCAAAGGGAGAAAAGTTGAAAAGGATTGGTAAGAAAAATGAGTTTGGAAGTATGAAACAGCTATTTTATATTATTTCTTTAATAGTTTTGCTTTTTGGAACCAACGAAACGATGGCTCAAAATAAAATTGAGTTTACAGCTTCGTCGCCTTCAAAGGTGTTTTTAAATACTCCGTTCCAATTGGCTTATACCATCAATGCATCGGCAAAAGATTTGCGAGCTCCTGATTTTCAGTTTTTTGAAATTTTAGCCGGTCCTTTTGAATCGAAAAGTTCTTCATGGCAATCAATAAATGGAAAAACTTCTACTTCTGTTTCGTTGACCTATACTTTTACATTGTTGCCAAATAAAACAGGCACATTTAAAATTCCTCCTGCAAGTATTGTGGTAGATGGAGAAAAAGTTTTTTCCAATGAATTTATAATAAAAGTGGAAGATGAGCAAAATTCCCCTGTTTCATCATCCTCACAAGGCACTCAAAACAGAGGTTCTGAAAGTAATGTTTCAGCGTCTAACACTCAAAAAGTAACCAACGAAAGCATTTTTATTCGAACTATTGTGTCAAAAAGTAATCTCTACGAGCAAGAATCGTTTTTGGTAACATACAAACTTTATACGCTGCTCGATATTGCACAATTTACAGATATAAAACTGCCTGATTACAGCGGTTTTTTAAAGCAAGAAATTGAACAACCGACGAACAAACAACTTTCGGCTGAAACGTACAACGGCAGAAATTATGGAACAGTAGTACTTTATCAAGCACTTTTATTTCCACAGCGAACAGGCGATATTGTGATTCAAAAAGCCGATTTTACGGCACTTCTTCGCTTGCGTAACCAATCGCAAATGAAGAGTATTTTTGATGATTTTTTTGATACTTATTCCAATGTGGAGAAGAAATTAATTGCTCCTGGAGCAAGAATTCATGTCAATCCACTTCCGATTCCAGGAAAACCATCTTCCTTCTCAGGCGCTGTTGGCGATTTTAAAATGTCAACTTCTATATCAACCGAAAATACAAAAACCAATGAGCCCGTAACCATAAAAATAGTGATTTCTGGTTCCGGAAATATGAAATTATTGAAAAATCCTGAATTGAAATTCCCCGATAGTTTTGAAACGTACGATCCAAAAATAGAAAATAATTTTAATGTTGGAACAAACGGAATTTCAGGAACAAAAACGATTGAATATCTTTTTATTCCACGTCATTCAGGTAGTTTTGAGATTCCTTCTGCCGAATTGTCCTATTTTGATCTTTCCGATAAAACCTATAAAACGCTTTCTACACCAAAATATTCGATAAATGTGGTAAAAGGAGAGGGAAAAGAAGCTGTGATAACTAACTTTGCAAATAAAGAAGAAGTTACAGAAATAGCAAAAGACATTCGTTATATTCATACGGATAAAATTACATTGCAAAATGAGAAAAGACCGCTTTTCGGTTCGCTATTGTTTTGGATGCTTTACATAATTCCAACTATTTTTGCAATTATTTTAACCATTTTTATTCAAAGAAAAATAAAAGAAAATGAAGATATTGTTTTTGTAAAAACAAAACGTGCTAATAAAGTAGCTCAAAAGCGGTTGAAGTTGGCAAATAAGTTTTTGCGTGAAGGTGAAAATGCTAAATTCCACGAAGAATTGATGAAAGCGACTTGGAGTTATTTATCTGATAAACTTTCAATTCCTGTCGCTAATTTGAATAAAGATAACATCAGCTCCAATATGAAAAAGAGAGAAATTAACGATGAATTAATTGATAAATTTATCTCTATATTGAATAAGTGTGAATTTGCAAGTTACGCTCCAAATGGTGGACAAACGCAAATGAACGAGTTGTATGACGAAACTGTTGATGTTATAAGTCAGATTGAACAATATTCAAAGAAACAGAAAAAATGAAAAGACAATTTTTTATCATATTCAATATATTGCTAATTTTTATAGCTTTTCCAACTCTCGGTCAAGTAGATTCATTGGTCAGCATCGACTCAAAAATAGAATTAGCTAACGAAAAATACAAACAAGGGCAATTTTCCGATGCTTCTTTGCTTTATGAAGAAATTTTGGAACTGGGAATCAGTGCAGATATTTACTATAATTTAGGGAATAGCTATTATAAGTCTGGTGAAATAGGGCTTGCAATCTTAAATTATGAGCGTGCTTTAAGGTTAAAACCTCAAATGAAAGACGCAATTTATAACCTTCAACTTGCCGAAAAGAAAGTCATTGATAAAGTGAACACAAATCCCCCTTTTTTTGTAAAAAAATGGATAAATAATGTGGTTTCAAGTCTCACTTCCAATCAATGGACGATGTTAAGTTTGGTGTTTTTCTTACCTTTATTAACCACTTTTCTATTTTTTCTTTTCTCAAAAACGAGAGATAAAAAGAAATTTACTTTTTACACTACTGCCGTTCTGGGAGTGCTATTTGTCATCACGTTTGTTTTTGCGGGAATTGTGAAAAGACAATACGTAAATCATGATAAAGCGGTGATTCTTTCCGGTGCTGTTACAGTGAAAAGTGCTCCGGATCAGAGTGGAACAGATATTTTCCAACTTCACGAAGGAACTCGGGTTACCATTAAAAATACATTGGATAATTGGGTCGAAATAATTTTGGAAAATGGGGCTGTTGGCTGGATTGAAGAGAATAACATAGCACGAATATAAACATTAATAAAAGCAAACGTTTATCAGATGATTGAAATTTTAGATTCGATTGACAAGCAGATTTTATTGGCATTGAATAATGATTATTCGCAGTTTTGGGATGGTTTTATGTTTGGATTTAGCGGAAAATTCATCTGGATTTTTTTCTACCTTTCGATAGTTTTTGTTGTTTTCAGAAAATGGAAAATGCAAGGATTCTGGATTCTTCTTGCGGTTGTTTTGTGCATTGTGCTTGCCGATCAGATTGCTTCCGGTTTTTTCAAAGAGACGGTTAAACGTTTTCGTCCTTCTCACGATCTCGAAATTAAAGATATGGTCGTTTTAGTCAATAATTATCGGAGCGGATTGTATGGTTTTGTGTCTTCACACGCAGCCAATTCTTTTGGTTTGGCACTTTTAACTTCTTTGTTGATTAAAAACAGAACGTTTACAATTTCAATTTTTATTTGGGCTGTTGTCAATTCTTATTCGCGTATTTATTTGGGTGTTCATTATTTGGGCGATATTTTAGGCGGAACAATTGTAGGTCTTGCAACTGCCTATTTTATCTATAACTTGATAAAAAAAATAAAACCATCACTTTTGAATGAAAATTTCAAACTCCCAAAATCCATTTCTATTTTTCCTGTTTTTGTGTTAATTCTTAGTGTTGTTGCACTTGTTATTTATGTTCAATGGTTTTTTCAACCGTTGACATAAAAAAAGATGTTCAACAAAATCGGTGAACATCTTTTTTAAAATCAATAAATATTTTTTTGGATTATCTTAAATCTGTAGGATTTACTTTGTCCATATCGCCATAATCTAAATTTTCACCTGCCATTCCCCAAATAAACATATAGTTGCTGGTTCCGGCTCCTGAATGTATTGACCATTCCGGACAAACAATTGCTTGTTCGTTGTGAATCCACAAAGTGCGAGTTTCCTGTGGTAAACCCATAAAGTGCGATACTGCTTGATCTTCCGGTAATTGGAAATAGAAATAGGCTTCCATTCTACGATCGTGTGTGTGTGCCGGCATTGTGTTCCAAACGCTTCCGGGTTTCAATTCGGTCAATCCCATCTGAAGCTGACATGTTTTTACTGTTTGATTCACAATTAATTGATAAATCGTTCTGTCGTTCGATTCTTTCATTGAACCGGCATTGATAATGTTACAATCTTTTTGCGTAATCAATTTTGTTGGATAATTGGTATGAGCTGATGCAGAATTGAAATAGAATTTTGCAGGTTTGGAAGCATTGTCAGAAGAAAAACTCACTTCATGACTTCCACTTCCAATGTAAATTGCTTCTTTGAAATTTACTGAATATGTTTTATCACCCACTTTCACTTTTCCGGGTCCACCTACATTGATAATTCCGATTTCTCTACGATGTAAAAAGTTAGGAGCTTTAAGTGGGTCAATAGTTTCTAATTGCAATGTTTTTCCTACTGGCATTGCACCGCCCACAATCAGACGATCATACATAGAATAAACCATGTTTATCTCATTTTCTCCAAACACTTTTTCAATTACGAAATCTTTTCTCATTCTTTCCGTATCGTACGTTTTGAAATCTGTAGGATTTGTAGCGTAACGAACTTCATAATTAATCTTTTGTGCTCCAACACTAACAAATGCAAGTGTCAGCAGTGCTAAAAATAATTTTCTCATTTTTCTTTTTCTTTTTTATTAATAATAATTATTTATTTCTTTTAATCTTCAACAATATCAAGTTGAGCATCTCTTTTATTTTCTTTTACAATTCTCATTCTGTTCCAAACCATCAATGCCATTGTGGATAAAACCAAAATAATTGGACCAACAATTTTAATGCTTGCACTTAAATGATAAATTGCCCACGAAAACGGACTTGATGCAAAATCGAGAGCAGCCGCTTGTGAAAATCCGTCTGGGATTCTTACAGCAGGATCTTGAGTTTTTACATACACATCAACAGCTGCTTTTGAAAATGCGGGTGCTAAATTTGTGGTTATGTACAAACCGGCTACCAATATTACCAATCCGATAATGAATGTTTTAAACACATTTCCTTTTGTAAATGGTAAAACCAATGGGAACAAATAAAACATTCCGGCTAAAGATGCTAATGGTAAAAATTGATTATTGGGCATAATAACTGCCAATACAATAATCACAGGGATTAACAACAATGAAACAACAAGCGTTGCTGGATGTCCGATAACAAGTGCCGGTGTCATTCCAATGTACAATCCGGAACTTTTTTTGAATTTTTTGTTGATTAATTCTTTTGTAGCTTCCGAAATAGGTTTCAAACCTTCTATAAATAGACTTGTGATGCGAGGAATTAATTCCATAACAGCTCCCATTTTAACGCCAAGTGTCAATGTTTGTTGGAAATCATACTCTGCAAAAATTCCAATACCGACACCCACAATAACTCCTAAAAAAAGTGGTTCGCCAAGCAATCCAAATTTTTTCTTCATACCTTCGGCATCAATATTGATTTTGTCCATTCCGGGAATTAAATCCAATCCTTTATTCATTACCATGGCGATGGGTGCAAAACCTCCACAAAATGGTTGAGGAATGGAAATTCCATCCATATCTTTATAGAATTTTTGGAAACGTGGTGCAGTCCAATCCGCAATTACAAGTGTCATTATGTAGATAATTATCGCACCAAAGAAACCCCAAAGAAGACTATCGGTTGCAAAATAGATAATTGCTCCTACAAATGCAAAATGCCAATAGTTCCATAAGTCAATATTGACGGTTTTGGTTGTTTTTGTGAGCAACATCAATAAATTGACACCCAATAAAACGGGAATAATAAAAGCTCCGACAGATGTGTTGTAAGCAATGCTTGCCGCAGCTGGCCAACCCATATCAAATACTTTCAATTGTAGATTGTATATTTCTACAACTTTATTTAATGCAGGTCCCAAACTGCTCGTAAGCAATGCTGTAATGATAGATAAACCCACAAAACCCACTCCAACTAACAACCCGCTTTTTACAGCTTTCCCTGGTTTAATTCCGATTGATACTCCTAATATTGAAAATATCAAAGGCATCATTACTGGAGCGCCTAAACCAACTATATATCCAAAAAACTTTTCCATAAATTATTATTTATTTTGATTGTATATTTTTTACTATATCTAAAGCATTTTGGCAAAGTTGAGCGATTTTATCCCAATTCTTGCTGTCAATTACTTCTTTTGGGAACAAATTGGATCCCATTCCAACTGCTGTAACACCTGCATTGAACCAGCCTGAAAGATTTTCTTCGGTAGGACTTACTCCACCCGTAACCATCATTTTTGTCCAAGGCATCGGTCCTTTAATCCCTTTTACAAACTCTTTTCCCATCACATCTCCGGGAAAAACCTTTACAATCTCGGCTCCTAATTCTTGAGCATAACCCACTTCTGAAACGGTTCCACAACCGGGAATGTAACCAACTTGGCGTCTGTTGCAAGTTTTGAAAACATCAGGATTCAAAAGCGGACCGACTACAAAATTTGCTCCTAGTTGCAAATAAAGTGCTGCTGTTGCTGCATCGACTATGGAACCTATTCCGATAATCATTTCGGGACATTCTTTTGCCGACCATTTTGTGAGTTCACCAAAAACTTCGTGGGCATAATCTCCACGATTGGTAAATTCAAAAACACGAATACCTCCTTTGTAGCATGCTTTTAAAACCATTTTGGCAACTTCAATGTCTTGATGATAAAACACAGGAACGATTCCCGTTTTTTCAACTGCTTGAAATGTTTCTATTTTAGAAAAACGCATAATTTTATCTTTATGTAAGGTTTTCTTGGTCAATAAAAACCAAAACAATCTGCAAAAAACAGAATTTGTAAAGGTTTTTATTGTTTTTATTAATTAAAAAATTATTTTGGTTGTTTTCCGATGTAAGCTAAAATTCCACCATCCACATAAAGAATATGTCCATTTACAAAATCGGATGCTTCTGAAGCCAAAAATACTGCAGGTCCTTGTAAGTCTTCTGGAGTTCCCCAACGTGCAGCTGGAGTTTTAGCAATGATGAATGAATCAAATGGATGTGGTGAACCATCGGCTTGTTTTTCCCGAAGTGGAGCGGTTTGAGGAGTTGCGATATAACCAGGTCCAATTCCATTGCATTGAATATTGTGCTCGCCGTATTCCGAACAAATATTTTTGGTCAACATTTTCAATCCACCCTTTGCTGCTGCATAAGCCGAAACTGTTTCACGCCCTAATTCACTCATCATAGAGCAAATGTTAATAATTTTTCCTTGTCCTTTTTTTATCATACTTGGAATGACAGCTTTTGCCATAATAAAAGGGCCTATTAAATCAATATCAATTACTTGACGAAAATCTTCAACACTCATTTCATGCATCGGAATACGTTTGATAATTCCGGCATTATTTATCAAAATATCAATCACACCAACTTCTTTTTCTATCTGTGCTATTAAACTTGTAACTGCTTTTTCGTCCGTTACATCACAAACATAACCCTTAGCTTCAATATTCATCTCTTTGTAAGCTGCTAAACCTCTATCTACTGCATCTTGATTGATGTCATTGAATACTATTTTTGCACCTGCTTGTGCCAACGCACTTGCCATTGCAAAGCCAATTCCATAAGAAGCTCCTGTTACAAGAGCAATTTTTCCGTTTAATGAAAATCTATTCAACATAGTTGTAATTTTTTAGTTTTATATTATTGTAATTAATTGAATTTTTGTTTTTTTATCTTGCAACGCGTCCTGAACCATCACCTTTCATAAGGTTTTCAACTTCTGCTACTGTTACTAAATTGAAATCACCATAAATTGTGTGTTTTAAGCACGATGCAGCTACTGCAAAATCAAGTGCTTTTTGGTCATTATTTGGATAGGTAATTAAACCATAAATTAAACCGCCCATAAAAGAATCGCCACCGCCAACACGATCTACAATGTGTGTAATGTTGTATCGTTGTGATTCATACAGTTTGTCAGAGTACAAAACGCCACCCCAAGTGTTGTGATTTGCATTGATTGATCCGCGTAATGTGATGATTACTTTTTTAGCTCGTGGAAAACGTTTCATCATTTGAGTACAAACCGATTCAAATTCTTTTGAATCTACTTCTCCGCCTGTGTTTGCTACATCGAATCCTTCAGGTTTGATTCCAAAAACCTTTTCGGCGTCTTCTTCATTTCCTAAAATAACATCACAACCTTCAACTAACAAAGTCATAACTTCTGACGCTGTTTTTCCATATTTCCATAAGTTTTTCCGATAATTCAAATCGGTTGAAACGGTAATTCCACGCTCATTTGCTGCTTTGATTGCCTCCAAACAAACATCGGCTGCACCTTGCGAAATTGCCGGTGTAATTCCTGTCCAATGAAACCACTGTGCATCATTGAAAACTGCATCCCAATCAATCATTCCAGGTTTAATGTCGGAAATGGCTGAATTTGCTCTATCGTAAACTACTTTTGAAGCTCGTGCAACTGCCCCTGTTTCAAGAAAATAAATTCCAACACGATCGCCGCCTCTTACGATTTTATCAACACCAACGTTGTATTTGCGTAGTTCGGAAATTGCCCAATCTCCAATGTCATTTTTTGGCAGACGAGTTACGAAATCGGTTGGAAGTCCGTAATTTGCCAACGATACAGAAACATTTGCTTCACCACCACCAAAAGTGGAATTTAAACTTTTTGATTGGATAAATCTATCATAACCTGGTGTTGCTAAACGCAGCATTATCTCTCCAAATGTTACAATTTTTTTCATTTTAAATTATTTTTTTAAGTTTTTTATTTTGAATAAGTTATAATAAGCGGTTTTTTCAATGATTCATTAAATTGACTCATATAGTTTTCAAAACTTTCTACTGTTTCAAATCCAAACTTGCTCCAACCAAAACCGGTGTAATAAGTGATAGGAGTTGATGGTTGGTATGTTTTGTAGCCCAAAATATGAGAAAATTGTTGCACTTCTTTTCTCAACGGATGTAAATATTCATAACTTTGCACACCCACAGAATCCAATCCATTGGGGAAAAGCACCCCGATGAAAATTTGTCCGTTTTCTTTTGAAATCGGCTCTTGATAGATGAAATAATTTGTTTCATTATTCCATAATATTGAATCGTTTTCTTTTCTTTTTACTACTCCTACCGCTACTTTTGTCTCCTCTTTTACATTGAAAAATTGAGTTATTTTTGTCAATTGTGAACCTGCGTCCAATGAAACCGTTTTGCTCTCCTCAACCAATTTCCCATTTATCTCCATTTCCGGATAGTGTAATGTGGCTGTAAATCTTAATGGTCCAAAGTCTGAAATTTCGGCTGAAAGATAATTTTCGTTCAAAATTAATTCTCCGTTTACAAACGGTGCCATTGCACCCGCTCCAAGACTTCTTCCAACGGCGTAAGGATCGCATCCTTCTCCATGATCAACGTGGTATGAAATTTTTTCTTCAATCGATTTTTTGTACCATTCATCTAAAATCATTCTATTTGTTCGCTTAAACCATAAATCGAGTGCATTGCTCGGTCCTTCCAATTCTTTCAGAGCATTTCCATAAAATCTAAACCCAATTTTATCATTTTCCCAAGCAATATCATCTTTTCTTTCGGGATAAATTCTTCCGAAAACTTTTGGTTCAAATTGTTGATTCTTTTTCCCTTTTTTGATGGTAAATATTGCTAATTCCTTTGCTTTCAAACCGCTCTGAAATATCAATTTATTATCAGAAGTTGTTTGTGCAGGGAGAATCTCATTGTTTTGATTTTTCCCAAAGTATTCAATCCCCATAACAGTAAACGTATCTTTACATATATGTTGGTT
>JBDHYS010000014.1:0-12285 GCA_039811505.1 Paludibacteraceae bacterium
ATTGAATTGATGAAGTTATTGGACAAAGAAAAGGAAAAAGGTTATTTGAGATAATTTGAAATTTAGAGAGAGGAATTTAACCAAATCTTCTCTCTAATTCATTGTTTTCTACTACAATCATAATCAGCTTTCCATCAGGAGTGTAAGAATGATTTTTGCAACTAAAAAGCTCGTCAATCAAATTTTTCATCTCTTGTCGAGTCAAAGTTTGTCCGTGATGAATAGCAGTTTGTTTTGCCATTAAAGTCGCAATTTTTTCGTGTACAATCTCTTTCACAGTCGATTCCATCTCATTTATTTGAAAAATCAAATCATTCAAAAGCGGCACAGCATTACTTACATCAATTTCGGAAGGAATTCCGACCAATGAAAATTCATTTTTATCAACCGATTCAATTCTAAAACCTACATCGTGAAGATCATCTGAAATGGAGGTTAAAACGGAATGAAGATTGGGCGTCAATTCAAAAATTTCCGGGAACAACAATGTTTGTGAAATTCCTTTTTTATGTTGCAGCTGGTAAAAATACCGTTCATATAAAATTCTAAAATGGGATCTAAATTGGTCAATCAAAAGCAAACCCGATTTCACATTTGTACAAATGTATTTTTTTTTCAGTTGAAATAATTCATCAATGTCATTTGACTCATCAACAGCAAGTTTCATCTGTTCGCTTTCTTGTTCTTCTTCTATTTTAGGCTCGATTTCTATCGAATCAAATCCACTTTCATCAGTATCTTTTATTTTATTTTTTGAAAAATCTTCATAAAGTTGTTCCCAATCAAATGCAGGTTTTTTATTTTTGGGATAAGAGGATGTCGTTTTAAAAGGATTATATTCAGGGTCAAAATTTGTTTGCGGAGGACGAATGGTAACAGATGCATCCAAAGTAGGAATTTCCAATTTATCTTCCGTATTGAAATCGATAGAAGGTGCAATTTGAAATTTTCCCAATACTTCTTTCACCGTTGCGTGCAACATACTCCAAATAGGTTGTTCGTTTTCAAATTTTATTTCTGTTTTTGATGGGTGAATATTCACATCAATCAAATCCGGATGAATAGAGAAATAGATAAAATAATTTGGATTATCGCCCTGTTTCAGTAGCTTGTCGTAAGCATTCAGCACCGCTTTGTGAAAATAGGGATGACGCATATATCGGTCGTTCACAAAAAAATATTGATTGGCGTTTTTTTGTGCATATTCCGGACGAGCCACAAAACCGGAAATAGACATAAAATCGGTTTCGATGTGAATTGGCAACAATTGTTGCTCCATCTTTTTTCGTGCCAAACCAAAAACATGCTCAATTCTCCCCTTCAAAGTTGTTTCGGGAAGTTGAAGAAGCGTTGTGGTATTGTCAATCAACGAAAAAGAAATGGCAGGATGAACCAAAACAATGCGATAAAATTCGTTCCGAATGTGCATCATTTCGGTGCTTTGTGCTTTCAAAAAACGCCTTCGAGCAGGAACATTAAAAAACAGATTTTTCACAGAAATATTCGTTCCTGTTTCATGTTGAATGGATTCTTGTCGGAAAACACGCGTTCCGGCAATTTCAATAAATGTTCCTAAATCTTCATCAGCCAATTTCGTTCGCATTTCCACTTGTGCCACTGCTGCAATTGATGCCAAAGCTTCGCCTCGAAATCCTTTTGTGTGAAGTGCAAAAAGGTCGTTTGCATTTTTGATTTTTGAAGTTGCATGCCTCTCAAAGGACATTCGAGCGTCCGTTTCGCTCATTCCTTTTCCATTGTCAATAACTTGAATCAGCGTATTTCCGCCATCTTTTATTACCACTTTAATATCTGTAGCACCAGCATCAACAGCATTTTCCACCAACTCCTTCACAACAGAAGCCGGACGCTGAATTACCTCACCGGCAGCAATTTGATTTGCCACCGAATCGGGTAAAAGATTTATTATATCACTCATTTATTATTTATGAATACCAAGAAAAGCAACTTGTTTTTATTTTTTACACCCGTTTATTTATGAAAATTTATCGTTATAATTTACACTTGCATCGTTCACAAATTGTCGGATTTTTTGTTCTTCTGAAAGTTTACAAATCAACAACACATTATCCGATTCGGCAACGATATAACCCTCTAAACCGTGAATAACTGCCAATTTTCCTTTTGGTAAAGCTACGATATTTTCTTTGCTATCGTAAAATGTACTATCACATTTTAGTGTAACATTTTTTTCGTTGTCTTTTTCCGACAAGTCATAAAGTGAACCCCACGTTCCCAAATCAGACCAACCAAAATCGGCACATAACACATGAACGCTTTCAGCTTTTTCCATTATTCCATAATCAATCGAAATATTGGGGCAAGAAGGATAAATTTCATTGATAAAGTTTTGTTCGCCTTCTGTATTGTAAAACTCCATTCCCGAAGCAAATTTAGAAGTAACTTCAGGTAAATGTATCGAAAATTCTTTTAAAATCGTTTTTAAGTTCCAAAGGAAAATTCCCGAATTCCAATAAAATTCACCTGTATCAAAAAACACTTGTGCCAATTCTTCATTTGGTTTTTCTGTAAAAGTTTTCACTCTAAAAAGCGAGTCGGTTCCCTCTCCTATTTGAATATATCCATATCCTGTTTCCGGTCGGCTCGGTTTAATACCCAATGTCAGCAAACTGTCATTGTGTTCCACAAAATCCAAACCTCTTTTTATTGTTTCTGAAAATTCTTCTTCTTTTAAGATTAAATGATCTGATGGTGCCACAATAATATTAGCATTTTCAGTAGTTGCCTTTATTCTGTTTATTGCGTAAGCTATGCACGGAGCAGTATTTCTTCGAGCCGGTTCAAGCAAAATTTGATCTACTTTCAATTCCGGAAGTTGTTCCAAAATCAAATCACGATAAATTATATTGGAAACAATTAAAATATTTTCTGCCGGAACTACTTTTTTAAATCTATCAAAAGTCATTTGAATTAACGAACGACCTGTACCAAAAAAATCTAAAAACTGTTTGGGTCTGTCATTTCTACTGAATGGCCAAAAACGTGCTCCCACACCGCCAGCCATAATAACACAATAATTTTGGTTTCCCATGATTTTATTTTTTTAAGTTTATATTCATTGAAAATCAATCGTTTTTTTTCTCGTAAATAAGATTTGAAATTTAGTAAAACTGCTTCAAAACTTTTTACTAAAATAATACAATTTTTCAAACTACACAAACATTCGAAACGTTAATAAATCTATTCAATTAAAAAAAAATAGGACATTCCATATCAGAACGTCCTATTACTTTATCTACAAATAATTACAAAAAATTAAATCCAACGAACATAACTGAAATCTTGACGATGTGGCAGTAATTCATGTTTTGGATACATTCTGAATCCGTATTTATAGGCTCCGGCTTTATCCAATTGGTAATTGAGATTGAACGTAAGAATCGAACCGTCAGATTTTACAAGTTTCAATTCTTTAATCTCATTAATCACCTCGTTGTTATTGGTATCTGTTTTAATTGAGATCAATTCCACTCCAATACCTTTTTCAACCGCACCATTCATATCAATAGTGATGTTAATTCCATAATCTTGACCAACTTGTGGTGTGTGCATCAAATCTTCTTGCACATCTACCGACAATACTTTAATGTGATCCCAAGCATTAGCCATTTGTTCTTTCCAAGATGCAATTTCTTTTGCTTTTTCAAAATTATTTGCTTTTAAGAAGGCAGAGCGTTTTGCTTGTTTCAAATAAAAACGATCAAAATAATCGTCCATCATACGCTTTGTAGTGTAATGTGGAGTGATTTGCGAAATAGAGTTTTTGATATATTGAATCCATTCAGGAGAATATCCTTTTGTGTTTTTTGCAAAATACAACGGAATAATCTCATTTTCAAGCATATTATAAATGGTCAAAGCGTCTAATTTATCTTGAAATTCTTGATTTTCGTAAGTTCTTTTGTCGGTCAATGCCCAACCTGCACCTTCACGATACCCTTCATACCACCATCCATCAAGAACAGAAAAATTCAAAACTCCGTTCATCTGTGCTTTTTCACCAGATGTGCCAGAAGCTTCTTGCGGACGAGTTGGAGTGTTTAACCACACATCAACACCTGAAATCAAACGTTTTGCCAATCGCATATCGTAATTTTCCAAGAAAATAACTTTTCCTAAAAATTGTGGCATTCTTGAAATTTCAACAATTCTTTTTATCAATCCTTGCCCAGCTCCATCTGCAGGGTGTGCTTTTCCTGTATATAAAAACTGAACAGGTTGAAGTGGATTATTTACAATTTTTGCCAATCTATCTAAATCGCTAAATAGCAAATGAGCACGTTTGTAAGTTGCAAATCTACGACCAAAACCAACAATCAAAGCGTTTGGATCGATGGATTCAATAATCGGAATTACTTTTGTTGGATCACCTTGGTTTTTCAACCAGTTATCTTTAAATTGCAAACGGATGTAATCTACCAATTTATTTTTCAACGAAGTGCGTACATTCCAAATCTCTTGATCGTGAACTTTATGAATCTTTGCCCAAATTTCCGGATTGGATTGATCTTTGTAAAAATCTTCTGTAAAATGTTTTTCGTACAATGCCTTCCATTCAGACGAAGTCCATGTTGGTAAGTGAACTCCATTTGTAACGTGTCCGACGTGCGATTCTTCTGGAAAATATCCTTTCCAAATAGGAGCAAACATTTTTTTAGAAACTTCACCGTGCAACCAACTTACGCCGTTTGTTTCTTGACAAGTATTGCAAGCAAAAGTACTCATATTGAATTTCTCATCGCTTCCCGGATTCGTTCTTCCCATATCAATAAACTCACCCCAAGACAAACCTAATTGAGCAGGATATTCGCTCATATATTTTCCAAATAACGATTCGTCAAAACTATCGTGCCCGGCAGGAACAGGCGTATGAACTGTGTAAAGTGAACTTGCACGGACAACTTCCAATGCTTGATTAAAATCTAATCCTTTTTCTTGAATTAAATCTAACAAACGTTGCACGTTGATTAACGCTGCGTGCCCTTCGTTGCAATGATACAACTCTTTTTCAATTCCTAATTTTTTTAGTGTCAAAATTCCACCAATTCCGAGCATAATTTCCTGTTTCAAACGATGCTCCCAATCGCCACCGTAAAGTTGATAAGTTATTGGACGATCAAGTTCGCTGTTTTGATCAATATCAGTATCCAACAAATAGAGAGAAATTCTTCCTACACTCACTTTCCAAACGTGAGCATATATTATTCTGTTTGGATAAGGAACTTCTACGGTAAGTGGACTTCCATCTTTTTCAAAAACCTGTTTTAATGGAAGTGTATTGAAATTTTGAGCTTCGTAATTAGAAACTTGTTGTCCATCAACTGAAAGTTCTTGTTTGAAATAACCGTAACGGTATAAAAATCCGATTGCGGTCATATTTACATTGCTATCACTTGCTTCTTTCAAATAATCTCCTGCTAAAACACCAAGTCCGCCTGAATAAATTTTCAAAACTTCTGTCAATCCATACTCCATACTGAAATATGCAATTGAAGGACGTTCTGAATTAGCAGGTTGCTTCAGATAATTTTGAAGTCTATTGTATGTTTTATCTAATTTTTCAATAAATTCCTTATCGTTTCCTAATGCTACTAATTTCTCGTAACTTAATAAGTTAAGCAATTGCACAGGATTTGATTCTGCTTCTTTCCACGTAGGTTTATCTATTTCACGAAATAGTTTTTTTGCATCACTATCCCAAGTCCACCATAGATTTTGCGCAATTTCATCTAATTTACTTAAGCTTTTTGGTAAATTTGATTTTACCACAATTTCGTGCCAAACCGGCTCGTTTACTTTATTCGTTTTAATTTTCATATTCATTAATTAAATAAACAGCTGCTGCTATTTTCAATATTTTTATTATCAAATTTAGTAATTTCCTTCAAAACAACCTTAATGAAATATGCTATACAACATATTTTCTGGCAAAAATAATGATTTTTTCCTTAAAATACTAAGAAAAACTGTAAATTAAGCACTTTAACTATTCAAACGTTTGCAATTCCACTTTTCTCAATTCTTTGCAATCCGTTTGTCTCTATTTTTCACAGCAATTTTATATGCTTTGTAATAATGTTTGATAAATTTAGCCCACAAAGCTTGTTGAGATATTTTTTGTGCATTTTTTCTGCATTTTTCTAATTCTATATCGGATTTAGTTGTAAAATTCAACAAAATATTGGCAATAGCATTGACAACATCCGCATAATTGTAATCCGAACGATGGACAACTTCTACACCTGTTTTTATCCCTTTCAAGGAATTTACCCATTGTCCAAATCCCGATAAATCGGTAGTAACAGTTGGCACAGAAAAAGCGACACTTTCCAAAGGTGTGTAACCCCAAGGTTCATAATAGGAAGGAAAAACCGTCAAATCCATTCCAATCAATAAATCCCAATAGGTTTTATTGAAAATTCCATCGTTTCCATTCAAGTAAGAAGGGACAAAAACGACTTTTACTTTTTCATTTTCCATATTTTGCAAATGAAACCATTGAAGTGCTGAAATTACATTATCGTACTGATAATTAAAGAGTTTGTGTGTGGTGTATTTATTCCAATAATCAATTTTTGTTTTTGAATCCAACAGTTTTTTCGCTAAATCGGTGCGTGCTCCTGAAATATGTGCCGGAACCATTATAAAAGCAACAACTTCTCTATTTAAGCTTTGATTGTTTGACATTTTTTTTAGTGATTCTATAAAAACATCAATTCCTTTGTTTTTATACTCATATCGTCCTGCCGTTGCCACAAACAAGGCATTTTTTTCCAATTTATAACCAAACAATGTTTCGGAAATATGAAAAAGCAGGTTTCTTGCTTCTTTTCTTTTTTTGTCAAAATCTTTTCCTTTTGGCACAAAATCATCTTCAAATCCATTCGGTGTGATGATATCCGGTTTTTTATCTAAAAGATTTTCACATTCCAAACCCGTAATTTCACTGACGGTTGTAAAGCAATCTACAATATGTGCAGCACGTTTTTCTGCCGAATGTTTTGATTCCACATTTAGCTCAAATGCCATTTGATCGCCGTTGTATTCAGTTAAATAATCGTACAACGGTTTGTTGTTTCCTGCAATTGACCGACCAATTGTAGTGGCGTGTGTAGTAAAAAGTGTTGCAATTTCAGGCACTTTATCTTGAATGTAAAAAGCACCAAAAGCTGTCATCCACTCATTAAAATGGGCAAAAACGGTAGAATCTTCGCTCAATTTGTAGAAAGAATAAAAACTTTCAATAACCATTCCCGATGAATAACCAAAAAGAGAAGCTTCATCGTAATCGCCGTAACCGTGCAACGAATCAACACCAAATTTTTCCCATATTTCTCCATAAATTTGATCTTTTTTCTGATATAGAGGCTGAAAATCAATTAGAATAGCAATTGGATTTCCGTGAATTTTCCATCGCCCAATTTTTATTTTTAATCCTGTTTTGGAGATAAAATCGGCTTTCCAATCTGAAAAAAGTGATTTTGATTCCTCAAAATAAGGCGATTCCTCAGTTTTCCAAACATCTGGTCCAATAAACAGTAGCCTGTCTTGATGTGATTCTTTCAGCGTTCTGGCTCGTGTGGTAAGCACCGTATAAATGCCTCCAACCATATTACAAACTTCCCAGCTTGTTTCAAAAATATATTCGGGTTTTTGTGATTGTGTCATTAATAAATTGTTGTTTAAAAAATAAAAGTCTCAAAAGTAACAAAAAAAAACGGTTAATAAGAAACTTTCCTATTAACTCGCTTATATTGAATGAGAAATATTTTACATTCAATTCCTAAAATATCATTGTTGGAATAAAAATTTTTTGAAATCGTCAAAATTCTTTTCAATTTCAACGGTTTGTTTTTTTCCTTTCATAAATTCACGCAATTTTTCGGGAATTTCGATTTTTTCTATAATGATATTTTCTACTGTTTCGGCAAATTTTGCAGGATGAGCTGTTTCTAAAAACACACCTTTTTCGCTTCCGTTTAATTGCTTTTTCAATGCCAAATAGCCACAAGCTCCGTGTGGATCGAGCAAATAACCATTCTCTTTTAAACACGTTTTTATGCCCTCGCCTATTTCTTTATCGGAAAATTTTTCGCCGCTGATATTGCTTTTAATCGATTCGTAAGATTCTTTGAACAAATCTAAAATTCGGACAAAATTACTCGGATTTCCTACATCCATAGCATTGGCAATGGTTGCAACAGATTGTTTTGGTGAGTAAATTCCTGTAATTAAATAGTGTAAGAAAATATCGTTTTCATTGTTTGCTGCGATAAATCGTTTGACAGGCAATCCCATTTTTTGTGCAAACAATCCGGCTGTAATGTTTCCAAAATTACCGCTTGGCACACAAATTACAGTTTCCAACTCATCAATAGAAAGTTTTGGATTCATCGAGCGAAGTTGAGAATACGCATAAAAATAATAAAATGCTTGTGGTAAAAATCGTGCCACATTGATGGAATTGGCTGAAGTTAAAAGCATTTTTTCGTTTAATTCTTTGTCTAAAAATGCCGTTTTAACCAAACTTTGACAATCATCAAACGTTCCATTTACTTCCAACGCAGTAATATTTTTTCCCAATGTCGTAAATTGGCTCTCTTGAATTGCACTGACCAAACCTTTTGGATAAAGCACATAAACCTGAATCCCATCAACTCCTAAAAAGCCATTTGCAACAGCACTTCCTGTGTCGCCGGAAGTGGCTACAAGCACATTTACGGGTTTTGAGATGTTTTGTTTTTTAATGAAATAAGCTAAAACACGCGACATAAATCTTGCTCCCACATCTTTGAAAGCCATCGTTGGTCCGTGAAATAACTCTAAACTATAAATATTTTGTTCCACTTTCACCAACGGCGTATCAAAATTGAGCGTATCGTAAACAATTTCTTTCAGCGCTTCGGTGTCAATATCCTCTCCAAAAAACGAATCAGCCACAGCATACGCAATTTCTTGAAACGAAAGCGTTCCGATGGTTTCAAAAAATTCTGTTGGGAGTTTTTTGATTGATTCGGGCATAAACAAACCATTATCTTCTGCCAAACCTTTTATGACCGCTTCGTCTAATGTTACGATTAAATCTCTGTTATTTGTACTGTAATATCTCATTTTATTTGTGTATTTTATACTTATTTAAATTACAAAGCATTGAAAAAAGTACGGATAAACTCATCTCCTTTCAGCAAACCATAATCACCTTTTTCACAAGAAAACTCATCGTATTGAGTTACGTTATCCGCTCTATTTCCGGTGCTGTAAATCACAAAAGGAATCGGTTTGTTGGTATGCGTTTTGAGTGCACAAGGCGTAGGATGATCAGGTAAAAGTGCAATTGTAACCGGTTCGCTCCAACGCAACAATTCTTCCAATATTGGTTTCACGATGCGCAAATCCAAATATTCAATTGTTTTAATTTTTAGTGATACATCACCTTCGTGTCCGGCTTCATCACTTGCCTCAATGTGTAGATAGACAAAATCTTCCATTTTCAACGCCTCAATTGCTGCTTTTGCTTTTCCTTCGTAATTGGTATTGTACAATCCTGTTGCACCTTCCACGTCTATATTTCGCAAACCTGCATATACTCCTATTCCTTTTATCAAATCGACAGCCGAAATAACCGAACCGCTTTTTATTGGAAAGGTTTCGGTCATTTTTTTCATTTCAGGTTTGTATCCCGGCGACCAAAACCAAACGCTATTGGCTTTGTCTTTTCCATTTTTTGCTCTTTCAATATTGATAGGATGATTTTCTAATAATTTTTGCGACTTAAGTATTATATCATTTAAATATTGAGCCGTTTCTTTTGCTTCATCTTCGGTTGGTTCAATCATTTTATCGACAAAACTCAATCCCGGGACATCGTGCGGAGGCGTACATTTTAAGTTTTTATTTCCGTTTTTCAATTTTATCAAATGACGGTACGAAACGCCATTGTAAAAGCTCAACCGTTCATTTCCGAGTTCTTTTTGCAGAAATTTTATTAGCACTTCCGCCTCTTCGTTGCTGATATGTCCTGCCGAGTGATTTTTTATAATTCCATTTTCTACACAAATCAAATTACATCGCATCGCCATTTCATCTTTATTAATATTAACTCCCATGCTGGCTGCTTCGAGCGCTCCTCGTCCCTCAAAAACTTGTGCCACATCGTACCCTAAAACAGAAAGATTGGCAATCTCACTTCCTGGTGAAAATCCTGCCGGAATTGTATCCAACATTCCATTTCTTCCCAATTCTGACAGTTTATCAATTGATGGTTTTTTTGCTGCTTGTAAAGGCGTTTTGTTGCCAATGGACTCAATCGGTTCATCAGCCATTCCATCTCCTAAAATTATGATATATTTCATTCTTATTTATTTCTCTAAATTATATTCTGATTCAACAGTTCCTTGTATTTTGGCAAGGCTTGTTCAAATTTTTGAACAGCCTCATCAAGTGTGGAATAACTTTCACCACCCGAAGCATTTAAGTGTCCACCACCGTTAAATATTTCTTGTGAAAATTGATTGGTCGGAAAAGTTCCTTGTGAGCGAAGTGAAATTTTTATTTTATCCGGGTCTTCACGCATAAAAACTGAAAACACAACATCTTTTATTGAAAGTGGAATGTTCACAAATCCTTCTGCATCGCCATTTACGTAATTAAATTGACGCATTTCTTTTTGTGAAAGTGTAATTAATGCTGTATTATACTCTGGATAAAGTTTCATTTTTTCATACACACAATAACCTTGTAATCGCATTCTATCAGCCGAAAAAGTATCGAATACTTTTCTGTAAATTGCATCTTTATCAACTCCTAATTTCAACAATTCGTACACAATGGAGTAAATTTCAGCATCATTGGAATTAAAAGTAAAACCACCCGTATCGGTCATCATTCCGGTATAAATGGATTCTGCACAAGATAAATTGATATTTGAAAAATAACCCATTCTGCATATTAATCTAAAAATCAATTCGCTTGTTGAGGAAATATGAGGGTGCGAAATAACGTGATTGACAAATGAATAATCGGGATTAAGATGGTGGTCAATTAGGATTTTTCTTGCTTTTGAATTTACTACAGCTTCTTCCATCATTGCCAAGCGAGAAGGAACGTTAAAATCCAAAACGAAAATTAAATCTGCTTCTGCAAGTACTTTTTCTGCTTTTTCTTTATGATAAACATAAATTAAAACATTTTCTGCTTCCGGCATCCACATTAAAAATTCAGGTGGAGGAGTTGGAACAATTACAGTCGATTGTTTGTCTATAGTTTTGAGAAAATGGTACATTCCCAAAGTCGCTCCCAACGCATCGCCATCAGGTCCAACGTGCGAAACCATCACAATCTTTTCAGCATTGTCTATTTCGTCTTTGACTTTATGAATTAATGCCTTATCTATTACATTTGTAATCATTTGTTTACCTCCATTCAAAAATTAAACGGCAAAAATAGTAAAAAAAGAGGATAAAATTATATTTTTTAACAGTTTAATCAATCGATTGATTATTCTTCTAAACTTAATTACCTAAACCCAACAAGTTTTAAAAATGCGATATGTTTATTTTTTTTACGGTTTATTAAAATTTCAACTCTTAATTTGTTAAAAATGATATTCAAAGTTGAAAGAAGTAAATGTAAACACGATATTTTCTCTGTTTTTATGATAATTGAGAATAATGACGTAAATTTGCTGAAAATTCTGAAAAATCAAAATAATAATAGATAAATTTTATAAATCAAAAAAAATTATGAGTAAAATTGAAAAAATCATCGCACGAGAAGTGATGGATTCACGAGGAAATCCAACTATTGAAGTTGATGTAGTTTTAGAATCAGGTGCTTTTGGACGCGCTGCTGTTCCATCGGGTGCATCAACAGGCGAAAACGAAGCTCTTGAACTTCGTGATGGTGATAAAAACAGATTTTTAGGAAAAGGAGTTTTAAAAGCAGTAAAAAATGTAAATGAAGTAATTGCACCTGCATTAGTGGGTGATGATGCTCTTCAACAACGTGCTATTGATAAAAAAATGATTGCATTGGACGGCACAAAAACAAAATCAAACTTGGGTGCAAATGCAATTTTAGGTGTTTCTCTTGCCGTAGCAAAAGCCGGTGCAGATTATTTAGGATTGCCTCTATATCGTTACATTGGTGGCACAAATGCTTTCACACTGCCCGTTCCAATGATGAACATAATCAACGGTGGTTCGCATTCAGATGCTCCTATCGCATTCCAAGAATTTATGATTCGTC
>JBDHYS010000015.1:0-11829 GCA_039811505.1 Paludibacteraceae bacterium
CAATGCTCATATAAATGTAGTGGGTGGAAATGAATTTATGTTGCGTAGAGATGAAGCGTATATTGGCGTTTTAATTGATGATCTGGTTACAAAAGGAGTTGATGAACCTTACCGAATGTTTACTTCGCGTGCAGAATATAGAATTTTGCTCCGTCAAGATGACGCAGATTTAAGATTAACAGAGAAATCTTTTAATTTAGGTCTTGCAACTGAAAATAGAATAAATCAATTTAAAGAAAAACATGATTCAATAGATGGTTTGATTTATTATCTAAGAAATACTTCTATCAAGCCAAATAAAATCAATTCTTTTCTTGAAGCTAAAGGGAGTTCGCCCCTTAATCATGGATGCAAACTTGCAGATTTAGTTTTGCGTCCTCAATTGACTATTTATGATCTTGCGAGCGTTTTGCCCGAATTGCAAACTGAAATTGATTCCATCACAGATTTTAAAGAAGAGGTAATTGAATCAGCAGAAGTAAATTTGAAATATTTTGGTTATATCGAACGTGAAAAATTAATTGCCGATAAACTAACACGGTTGGAAGGTATCGTTATAAAAGATAAATTTGATTACGAGTCGATACATACTTTGTCAACTGAAGCTCGTTCGAAATTGAGTAAAATTAATCCAATCACAATAGGTCAAGCGAGTCGAATACCTGGAGTTTCGCCGAGCGATATAAATATTTTATTAGTCCTTTTGGGTAGATGATGTTTTGTTCCACGTGAAACAATTTGCGTTTAACTCTCTCTATTTAAATTATTTAAGATTGATCCGATGTGTTGTTTCTCGATTCTAATTTAGCTGAATTTTATATAATCTTTAAGATGTGAGACAAAATATTTCATTAAAAGCACAAGTTGATATGTTACCGGATTTCCCTGGTGTTTATCAATATTTCAACAGTAAAGATGAAATTATTTACATTGGAAAAGCTAAGTCATTAAGAAAACGTGTTGCTTCTTATTTTACTGGTTTAAATTCAGCTCCTACAAAAATTAGGGTTTTAGTAAAAAATATTTCATATCTGAAATACATTGTTGTTAGTACACCTGAAGAGGCTCTTTTGCTCGAAAATAATTTAATTAAAGAATATCAACCGCGATACAATTCAATGCTAAAAGATGGAAAAACCTATCCAAGTATTTGTATTACGAAAGAAGAATTCCCAAGAATATTCAAAACAAGGACTATTGACAAAGAAAAAGGCGAATATTTTGGTCCGTACAGTTCCGTTTGGGTAATTGATTTCATTTTAGACATTATTCATAAGTTGTATAAGATTAGAAGTTGTTCATTGCCTCTAACTGTTCAATCGATTCAAGCTGGAAAATTTAACCTGTGTTTAGAATATCACATTCAAAATTGCAAAGCACCGTGTGTTGGATATCAATCAAAAGAAGATTACCAACAAGATATTGATGAAATTAGAAAAATTATTAGTGGTGAAACCAACGAAATTAGTAAGATTTTAATGGATAAGATGAAATCACTTTCATCTGAATTTCGTTTTGAAGAAGCTCACGAGATGAAAAGAAAGTATGATTTACTTGAGAATTTCAAATCAAAATCAATTGTAGCTAATTCTATTGTGAACAATACAGATGTGTTTAATTATTCAGAAGACAACGATTTTGGTTATGTCAATATTTTACGTGTTTCAAACGGTGCAATTATTCAAGGTTATACTGTAGAATTCAAAAAACAACTAAATGAACCCAAAGAAGATATTTTGGCAACTGCGATTCTCGAATTGCGTGAGAAGCTAAATAGCAATTCTAAAACGATTGTCCTTCCTTTTCCTATTGATTATGATTTTAGGAATGTGAAAACAGTAATTCCTCAACGAGGTGATTTAAAGAAATTACTTGAACTCTCTCTTCAAAATGTAAAACAATATAAATTAGATAAACTAAAATACACCGAAAAATTAAATCCTGAACAGCGCTCGATTAGAATTCTTACTGAGCTAAAAGATAAATTACATTTGGAGAAAATCCCATTTACAATTGATATATTTGATATTTCTCATATTTCCGGTTCTGATACGGTTGCGGCTTGCGTTGTTTTTAACAAAGCCAAACCATCTAAAAAAAATTATAGAACGTATAACATACAGACTACAAATGGTTCTGATGATTACGAAGCAATAAGGGAAACAGCAAGAAGACGATATTCTCGGATGATTGAAGAGAGTAAACCGTTACCAGATTTAATTGTAGTCGATGGTGGAGCAGGACAAATGGGAGCAATGCACAAAGTTATTGAAGATGAATTATATCTAAAAATTCCAATTGCAGGTATTGTAAAAAACGCACACCATAAAACACGTGAGTTGTTGTTTGGAAATCCACCCAAAGAGATTGGAATAAAAGTGAATGAAAGTCTATTTAAGTTTTTAGCTGTTATTCAAGAAGAGGTACATCGTTTTGCAATTTCAGCTCATAGAAATAAACGAAGCAAAAAACAAACGAGTTCGGAATTGGATAAAATTCCAAATGTTGGTGTTAAAACTAAAAATTTACTTATCTCTCATTTTAGAAGCGTAAAACGAATTAAATTAGCAACTTTTGAAGAATTAGAAAATCTAATAGGAACTCACAGAGCAACAGCAGTTTATCGCCATTTTAGTACGAATTTAACCGCACCAGAATAGCGTGAAATTTTTTATTTGACCATTTGCTTGTAAATATTTGAATAGAAACAACATTCAAATCCGTAAGAAATAAAAAATGCGATCGTTGAGATCGCATTAAAAATTTATTTTCTCTTTCTTTTAGATTACTTCTCCAAAAAGTGTTGCCGATGAAGCTCTGTCAATTTTCACTTTTATCGTTTCGCCAATTCTTCTTCCTTCACGCGGAAAAATAACAACTTTGTTTTGTGATGTTCTGCCAAAAAAATGTTCTTTTGATCTTTTAGAAAAACCTTCGACTAATACTTCAAATTCCTTCCCAACATCTTCCAAATTTCTTTGTAGCGACATCTCTTTTTGTAGATGAATAATTTCATCAAGTCGTTTGAGTTTTATTTCTTCTGGAACATTGTCTGGTTGGTGCTTAGCCGCAAAAGTTCCAGGGCGTTCCGAGTATTTAAACATAAAAGCCAGATCAAATCTGACTTCTTTCATCAAAGTCAATGTTTCTTCATGATCTTCATCGGTTTCATCATGAAAACCACAAAAAATATCGGTACTAATTGAAGCATCTGGCAAAATCCGTCTAATAGCATCGACTCTGTCTAAAAAATATGCTCTATCGTACCGTCTTTTCATAATTTTGAGCATCTTATCACTTCCACTTTGAACAGGTAAATGAATAGAACGACAAATATTTGAATGTTCCGAAATTGCTATCAACGTCCTATCACACATATCTTTAGGATGTGGAGTTGTGAATCGAAATCTAATTTCTGGTGCAGCTTCTGCCACAATCTTTAATAAATCCGGAAAATCTGTAATTTTACCATCTTTTTCAAATCGATACGAATTTACATTCTGCCCTAAAAGTGTAACTTCTTTAAAATTCTTTTTTCTTAAATCGGCTAATTCTTTTAAAATGCTCTCTACATCTCTGCTTCGTTCTCTGCCACGAGTATAGGGAACGATGCAATACGTACAAAGATTATTGCAACCACGCATAATTGAAATATAACCTGAAATTGGATTGCCAATTCGAGAAGGAATTACTTCAGCATAGGTTTCTGTTTTCGACAATTCCACATTAATTGCTTTATCGCCACTTAAAGCGTGTCCCATTAAATTAGGAATATCCAAATAAGCATCTGGTCCTGCCACTAAATTTACACCGTGATTTTGTAACAAATCGTCTTTTACGCGTTCAGCCATACAGCCGATTACACCCACAACCAAATGTTTTTTCTTTTTCTTTAACGATTGAAAATTTTTGAGTCGATTTATCACACGCTGTTCAGCATTATCACGCACCGAACAAGTATTTACAAAAATAGCATCTGCTTTTGTTATATCTTCTGTTAATTCATAACCATCCATTTCCATAATAGATGCAACTACTTCGCTATCAGCAGAATTCATTTGACAGCCATACGTTTCGATAAATAGTTTTTTGTCATTCAGTGCAGATTTAGAGTCTGGTGAAGTAACTATATTATTATTATCCATTTTTTACAATAAAAGTTTGATTAATAGGCTTGCAAAGTTACAACTTAAATTATTTATTACTTTTCTTTATCAACTAATTAACACAAAAACATCCTTTATTATAGAAAATTTAACAAGAAATCTAAATTTATCTTATTATTGAATTTAATTTTGTTTTGATTAAATTAAGTATTACTTTTGTAAGCATAGACAAACAGATTAATTTTTCATAATTAAGGTTTAGGTTAAAATGTAGTAATGGACAGCTGTGAAGCTGTCCATTATTTTTTTATGCTGATTTCTAATTTTATAACTACTTTTGTAGAACGAATAATTGTAAAAACTGAAAAGTATGAAATATTTTGGAGCACATGTAAGTGCAGCAGGAGGCGTAGAAAATGCTCCTGAAAATGCAAAGAAAATTGGAGCAACTGCTTTTGCTCTTTTTACAAAAAACCAAAAGCAATGGGTTGCACCCTCATTAACGGAAAAAAGCATCAATCTCTTCAAAGAACGATGTGAACAATATGGATTCTTGCCTGAAAATATTTTGCCGCACGACAGCTATTTAATCAATTTAGGCAGTCCTGATCCGGAAGGATTGGATAAATCTCGAAACGCATTTATAAATGAAATGCAACGCTGCGAACAGCTCGGATTAAAGAAACTAAATTTTCATCCTGGTGCACACCTTAATAAAATTAGTGTTGATGATTGCATAAGTGTTATTGCCACTTCTATTAATATCGCTTTGGAGAAAACAAGCGGAGTGATTGCAGTTATTGAAAATACTGCAGGACAAGGAAGTGCTATTGGTCATACTTTTGAACATTTAGCACAAATAATTGATTTAGTTGAAGATAAAACACGAGTGGGAGTTTGTATTGATACGGCTCATACGCTTGCAGCCGGATATGAAATTAGAAACAAAGCAGATTTTAACGAAACATTTAAGAAATTTGATGAAATTGTAGGAATAAAGTACTTACAAGGAATGCACTTAAATGACAGTAAAAAAGAATTAGGAACGCGTGTTGATCGGCATGATAGTTTAGGAAAAGGTGTAATGGGATTAGATACGTTTAGTTTTATTGTAAATGACAATAGATTTGATAACATTCCGCTAATTCTCGAAACACCCGATGATTCTATTTGGGCAGATGAAATAAAATTATTGAAATCATTATAATAAAAAAACTCCAATATAAAATTGGAGTTTTTTTATTACAGTTTAGACTGACGTAGTCGTTATTTTAAGATTTCCAAAAGTTCAACATCAAAAACCAAAGTGGAAAATGGAGGAATAGATGGATTGTTTTCATTTGCTCCATAAGCTAAATCCTGAGGTATGTAAAGTTTAAATTTAGAACCAACAGGCATCAATTGTAGAGCTTCTGTCCATCCTTTGATAACTTGACCTACTTCAAAATCAATAGGTTCTCCTCTTTTATAAGAACTATCAAAAATAGTGTCATTTAGCAGTTTTCCTTCGTAATGTACTTTTACCTTGTCAGTAGCAGTAGGTTTTGCACCTTTTCCTAAACGTATAACTTCATATTGAAGTCCACTTTCAGTTGTGTTGATATTTTCTTTTGTTTTGTTTTCTGCTAAGAAATTTTCACCTTCTTTTTTTATTTCTCCGTATTGACTTTCTAACCTTCTTTCTTGACGAGCTGTCATCACATTATTAAGATATTCTTGTGATTGTTCAGAAGTTAAATTTACTTTTTTATCTAAAATTGCATTAATTAGACCTTGTTTAATAAGATTAAAATCAAGCGTCAAAGTTGAATCGCCCATTAAGCCACTTTCTTTTTGATGTGCAAGCCAGCCTCCAACTTGTCCTCCAACTTGCTCTAATTCCGGATATTTACTAACTTTTCCTGATAATCCTTCACGAATACCGGCAATAAAACGGGCTACTTTATAATCAACAGAATCGCTATCTTGTGCCATCATCATTCTTAAATCACTTCCATTTGCAAGTCCAAATGCGTAATTCAGACTGTCAATTTCTGTTTTCATTGTTGGAAGTTTTGTTTTCACACTTCCTTGATTGCAAGCAGTAAATACAAATAAAATACTTAATGCAGTTGCTAAAAATATAATTTGCTTTTTCATACAGTTTAATTTTTAATTAGTTCAATTTTATTGTTATTTACCCTTCACTTTCAACCGAATCATTATCTTCTTGCTCTTCAATTGGCATCGGAGGTTGATTTTTTTCTTGACGTTTCTGTATTGTATTTTGCAAATACATTTGTGCATCATGGCTGCTTAGTCCTTCTTCAAAACCTTTGATTCCATTGATAATGCCTTGGATAATTAGTTCTTCCTTGAAAACAATTGTTGAATCATACATTAATCCTGATTTTTTTTGTTGTTTCAACATTGAACCAATTTGTTTCCCATAATTGAATAATTCGTCTTTTTTACTTGCATTAAATTCTTCTTCTAAAGCCTTAATAAAAACCGAAAGACCTTTTCCTGTTGAGTCATTTTGGAAATAAGACATTTTTATGCCTTCTCCGTTAATTACTCCAAGTGCATAATTGATGCTGTCCATTTCATTGGAAAGCTTCACTTCTTTTGCTTTTGCGCCGTTGGAGCAAGAGGCAAAAATTAATGTAGCAGAAATTACTGCTAATGATAATAAATGTAGTTTTTTCATTTTTTTATAATTATACTGTTTTATTTTTATTCTGAATCTATTTCAAGCAGCTCAACTTCAAAAATAAGCGGAGCGAAAGGCGGAATATTTGCTTGTGGAATACCTTGTTCACCATAAGCCAAATTATACGGGATAAAGAATTTGTATTTTGAACCAATGTTCATTAATTGTACACCTTCAGTCCAGCCAGCAATCACATTATTTAAAGGAAATTCTACCGGTTCGCCTCGTTGAACGGAACTGTCAAACACGTTTCCATCAATTGTGGTTCCTGTATAATGTACTTTCACTTTGTCTGTAGCTTTTGGTTTTTTGCCGTTTCCTTCTTTTTGAATTATGTATTGTAATCCACTTTCTGTTATATGAACACCCTCTTTTTGAGCATTCTCAGCTAAAAATTTTTCACCTTCTGCTTTTTTCAATTCTTTTTCAACTGCTTGTGCTTTATTGATGTAATTTTGAAAATAAGATTGTGCATTTTCCAAACTTATTATGGTGCTATCGCCTCGAAATGATTCCGAAAATCCTTTGATGATTAATTCTTTGTCAATGTTTCCTCCCGGCAATGTTTTTAAATCATTAGAGAACCCATGTCCAACATTCATACCAAGCGCATAATTCATCGAATCAATTTCATTATTCAGTGTGAAAGCTGGAATTTGAGCAGTTTTTACATCTTTTTTAATGATAGAACAACTTACAACTGTAAGCAATACAAAAGATAGAATAAAATATTTTTTCATTTTATGAGCAAGTTATTTTTCGATACCAAGTAATTCTACGTCAAATATAAGTGTTGTATGCGGTCCAATGTGTTGTCCGGCTCCCTGTGCCCCATACGCTAAATTAGAAGGAATGAAAAGTTTCCATTTTGAACCAACAGGCATTAATTGCAACGCTTCTACCCAACCGGAGATTACTTGCGTAACGCCAAAAGTTGCAGGTTGTTTGCGTTCTACTGAACTGTCAAAAACGGTTCCATCAATTAAAGTTCCGTGATAATGAACTTTCACGGTGTTTGAAGCTTTTGGCGTTTCGCCTGTTCCTTCATTGATAATTTCATACTGAAGACCGCTGTTTAGCGTAATAACTTCTTTCCGTTTTCCATTTTCTTCTAAAAATGCCTTTCCTTCTGAAATGTTTTTTTCAAATGCTTTTGATTGCATCTCTTCAAAATATTGATTTATCACATTTTGAGCTTCTTGAATGGTCATTTTAAGACTGTTATTATTCAAAATGTCTTCCATTCCGGAAGCCAATTCTGCCACATCGATTTTTTCAAATCCACTGCTCATCAGATTATTTCCTAAACTTAATCCTAAAGCATAACTAATTTTATCCATTTTTCTGTTTCTGTTATTTAAAAGAAGATGCAAAGATAAATTAAAAAAACCGATAAATGAATCTAAGTTACTTATTATTATCTTGATGATACAACAATGGGAGTTTTTTCAATTTTTTTAACACCCGAATTTATATTTACCAATTCAACATAAAGAAGATAAACGCCGGGATTGACATTTTGTCCATTTTTTGTTTTTCCGTCCCAGATAAGATAACCTTCTTCGCCCAAAAGCATATTGGATGCTAAAGGTGCAATTGTGTGTCCTGTAGAATTAAAAATTGTTACAGAAGCTGTGAAACCCTTTTCGGCGGTTTTATAACGGATGAAGCAAACATCATCTTTTCCGTCATTGTCGGGTGTAAACACTTCGGGATCGGGGAAAAACCACTTTTTTGAAACTTCTCCGATGCTTTGGATTTCACGAAATTGTGAATTTTTATACCCCGGAGTTGCATAATTTACATCAGATGCTGCGGAATGCCAAGTAGAGGAATTGTCAGAAGGCAAAAGCGGATGAATCCTCTCCAACGAAACTACTTTTGTGTTTTTTATAAGCTGATGATGCCATTTTGAGCTATACGAAACTTCGTCAAGAATAAGCGTATCTTTGTTTTCAATTCGTCCGATTAGGAGATTTGCACCGGTATTGTTTAAAGCTGACCATTTTTCAGCAGTTTTTATGTTTGCATCATCAGGAATGGGATAAAAAGTTGGCAAAACTTCTGCATTTTGTGAAACAGCTACATAATCATTGGGGAAAAGATAGTATCCTTTTGGGAATAAATTTCCCGTACTAAATTGTTTGTTGGTGTTTCTTGTTGCAAAAAACAGCGTAGTGCAGTCAATTATTTTTGATGAAACATTATAAACTTCGATAAATTCTGCACCATCAGTTTGTGGGTCAAAAAGTATTTCGTTGATAACGATATCCCCTCTTTCGACTGCTTCCACTATTCCTGTTTTTATTTCCGTTTTTCCCAACGGATTATTTGCAGCATCTACAATTCCATCGATCGATACAAGATAAATAATTCCACGTTCAAAATCAGATTGAAAAATTAACGTAATTTTTGTTTTATCGGCTGACTGAATAATAGATGAAGGTTGATAATTATTTACATCAAACACAGCGTTAGAAATGTTTACCTCTTCTGAAAATGTTATTTCGATTTGATTTGGTTCTTTTATTTGAAGCGATGATATTTTGGGAGGAATTATATCTACTAACTCCACTCCTTTGACAACGAAATCATCAAACAGATAATTTTTCCCATTTGTAGCACTATTTACAGCTAAAACACCGAAATATTTACTTCCAGCGATTGATTTATCAATAACCGTTTCGCCTTCTTGAACAAATTCTGCATCGTTGAATGAAGAATTGGTCGAAATTCTTTGTCGATACAATGAAAATTCGCCCTCTTTTGTCCGTGTTACTTTAATTTTCACAATAACAGGATTTGTATCAATACTTTTACTTTCGCCTTTGATAAGGTTTGTTTTTTTGCTTCCTTCTTGTTTCCACAACGAAATTTCATCTTCTGTATTTCCTATCATCACGTAGTAACCTCGTAATTCGGCATTTAAATCAGCTTTATCGGAAATGATATAGACCGAAGCGTAGTTTTGGTTGGAGGTCGTATTGTTTATGCGAACCCAAAACTCCCAAGTGGCATCGTCAAAAACAGTTGAAGAAGTAGAAAGATACGATTTTGTAGCAGACGCAACATTTAATTGAAGCTGTCCGGCACTATTTACAATAAAATTTTCACTCATTCCATTCCAAGCAGGATTTTTTGAAAAATCTCCGTCTGAAAAATCATCACTCCATTCAATCGTATTTTGAGAAAAAACAAGGAAAGGAAATAAAATTATCATAAAAAACAATCCTTTTTTCATAATTTGTCATTTTTTTAGATGAAAAGCTGTAATTTTGCAAAAATATTAGTGAACATTCCATCACAAATATAGTTATTTATTCAATACGTTTAATTTTTATTAAAAAATTTATCGGAATTCCATCAAATTTTAAAATTAAAATTTCGATAATTAAATTTTTTCATTTATGAAAGTAGCAATAGTTGGCGCAAGCGGTGCCGTGGGTCAGGAATTTTTAAGAGTACTTGCTCAGCGTAAATTTCCATTATCAGAGTTGGTTTTATTTGGATCTGCAAGAAGTGCAGGACGAGAATATGAGTTTAATGGAAAGAAGTTGGTGGTGAATGAATTGAAACATGGAGATGATTTCAAAGGTTTTGACATTGTTTTCACGTCTGCCGGAGCTTCTATTTCAAAAGAATTTGCAGAAGATATTACAAAATTTGGTGCTGTAATGATTGACAATTCCAGTGCATACAGAAATGATGATAATGTGCCACTTGTTGTGCCGGAAGTGAATGCAGCAGATGCAAAAAACAGACCGTTGAATATTATTGCAAATCCAAATTGCACAACGACGATTATGGTTGTTCCACTCCAAGCTATTCAGCAACTTTCACCCATAAAAAGAATTCATATTGCTTCATATCAAGCTGCAAGTGGAGCTGGAGCAACGGCGATGGATGAATTGGAAGAACAATATCGAGAAATTACAAGAGGAGAAACTCCAACTGTTGATAAGTTTGCACATCAATTGGCATACAACGTTATTCCACACATTGATGTTTTTACCGAAAACGGATATACAAAAGAGGAGATGAAAATGTATTATGAAACACGAAAAATTATGCATTCTGACGTGGCTGTAAGTGCAACTTGTGTTCGTGTTCCTACTTTACGTGCTCACTCGGAAAGTATTTGGGTGGAAACAGAACGTCCAATCAGCGTGGAAGAAGCTCGCGAGGCGCTTTCAAAAGCTGAAGGCGTAATTATGATGGATAATCCAGAAGAAAAAGTATATCCGATGCCGCTCTTTTTGTCGGGTGAAGATGCAGTTTATGTTGGAAGATTGCGTAAAGATATTGCCAATCCAAACGGATTAACATTTTGGTGCGTAAGCGATCAAATAAAAAAAGGAGCAGCTTTGAATGCAGTTCAAATTGCAGAATATTTGATAAAAGAGAACGATATTAGAAAATAAATTGTTGTTCGCATTTTGCTTTCTATTTTTTCCTTGTCGAACCAAAAAACGGACTCTAACTCTAACTTGTTAGCGATAGTTTCATTTTATACACCATTTATAAAGAGAATTGTCTTTTTTGAGGCAATTCTCTTTTCATATATGCCGACAAATTTTATACCTTAAAAAACCATCAAACTACGTCTTATATTCCAACTATATCCATAGCACAAAATAGACTTTTATTTATGTAATTAGTTTATTGTCAAAATGTTATTTTTTTCCTTTTAGAATATTAGGTAGATTGAAAAATGAGTTATATATTTGTGTAGGTTTAAGAGATGTTCATCAGTGTAAGAAGACCGAAAACTAACGGACATTCGCTATTTAATGACAGAAAAAGAAAAATTTTATAATGTGCGGCACATGCACAAAATTGATAGAAATTGTGTGTCTTGCGGGCTATAAATTTTGGACAATGAAATATGAAATTTAACGAGGATTCAAGAGTGAAAATACCAGCCATACTGCACCTATGCAGACTTGGTTATAAATATATTTCGCTGAATAATGCGGTTTGGGATACAGAGACAAATATTTTCACGGAAATATTCAAAGAATCTATTGTAAA
>JBDHYS010000016.1:0-11528 GCA_039811505.1 Paludibacteraceae bacterium
GCAGCTGCAATTCCGGCATTTACATTAGCTTCAGCAGTTTGAGCTCCCATTTTTTTCAAAGTAGAAAAATAACGATCGCCCACTTTCTCCACAAACTCTTCGTGCATATCGGGTTTGATATCGCTTAAATATTTGAAATCCGGATTGTCAATCATATATTGCAAAAGTTCCGGTTCGTTAACTACTTCTTTTCGTGCCGTATTTACCAAAACCGCTTTTTTAGGAAGGTATTTCAACAAATCTTTTCCAATTAAATTACGGGTTTCATTCGTAAGCGGACCGTGAATCGACACAATATCCGAATACCGATACAATGTTTTTACAGAAATCGTGGGATCGATTCCATCGGCATTTATCACTTCTGAACGACTCATTGTGTCATACGCTAAAATATGCATTCCAAATCCTTTGGCAATTTGTGCAACGCATTTTCCCACATTTCCGTAAGCATGAATCCCAAGGCGTTTTCCTTTCAATTCTCTTCCTGCCGATGAACCTTGATAAAAAGTACGCATTCCGTAAATCAACAATCCAAACACAAGTTCAGCAACTGCATTTGAATTTTGACCGGGCGTATTCATCACACAAATTCCTTTTTTTGTGGCAGCTTCCAAGTCAATGTTATCGTAACCTGCACCGGCTCTCACAATGATTTTAAGATTTTTTGCAGAATTGATAACTTCTTCATCTATTATATCGCTACGCACAATCATTGCATCAGCATCCGCAACTGCTTCTAAAAGTTGCTTTTTGTCAGTGTAACGCTCTAAAAGCACCATTTCATAATCGACACCGTCTAATTCTTCTTCAATACCGTCAATGGCAATTTTTGCAAATGGTTTTTCGGTTGCAACTAATACTTTCATATTATTTTGTTTGAATTAAAGTTTGCTTTTTTATAAATCCCAAATCAAAAATGTGTTGGTTGAAAACACATTAATTCATTTTCTCAAATTCTTGCATACAAGCTACAAGCGCTTCAACGCTTTCACGAGGACAAGCATTGTAAATTGATGCTCGAAATCCTCCAACAGAACGGTGTCCTTTTATTCCAACCATCCCTTTCCCTTTTGCAAATTCAAGAAAAGCAGCTTCTTTGTCTTTGTATTCTTCGGTCATCACAAAACAAACATTCATCACAGAGCGATCTTCTTTTGCAGCAGTTCCAACAAACATTTTATTTCGATCTATTTCATTGTAAAGCAATTCTGCTTTTTCATTGTTCATTTTCTCCATCACTTTCAATCCGCCAATATTTTTTACCCATTTCAATGTTTCGTGCATTACAAAAATTGAAAAAACAGGTGGTGTATTAAACATAGAACTGTCTTTTAAACTTTCTCCAATGTGTGTTCTGTAATCTACCATTGTTTGCAGTTTGCGTTCTACTTTTCCCAAAATATCTATCCGCACAATGACAAATGCAACTCCAGCGGGTCCAACATTTGTTTGAGCTCCTCCGTAAATTAACGCATATTTACTAATATCAACCGGACGTGATAAAATATCGGACGAAATATCGGCAACCAAAGGAATCGGGCTCTCCATATCTTCTTTTATTTGCGTTCCGTAAATTGTATTATTACTTGTAATGTGTAAATAATCAGCATCTTTCGGAATAGAATACCCTTTGGGAATATAAGAATAATTTTTATCTTCGGACGAAGCCAAAACTTCTACATCTCCGTAAAATTTAGCCTCTTTTATCGCTTTTTTTGCCCAAACTCCGGTTTGAACATACGCCGCCTTTTTATTCAGTAAATTAGCGGGGAGATGAAAAAATTGAGTTGAAGCACCTCCGCCCAAAAATAACACGGCATAATTTTCGGGAATCTCAAGCAATTCTCTCCAGAGTTGATCTGTTTCTTGCATTATTCTTTCCCAACCCGGTGTTCGATGCGAAATCTCAAGGATTCCAATTCCTGTTCCGTCAAAATCACGTATAGCTTCAATTGCCGATTCAATGGCTGGTTGTGGGAGAACGCATGGTCCTGCATTAAAATTATGTTTTTTCATACTTTCCAAGTTTTATTTAATTTCTTTGCAAAATTACTGAAAAAATTCTGCAATATTCTATAAATATCAAAATTAACACAAAAATAAGGTTTTAAAAGAATTAATTTGGAATAAACATTCAGTTTATACTATTTTGTTATCGAAATTACAAATTTACCTTTCAAAAAGTAATTATTTCATTAATTGAAATCCATTTTATTTTCAAATTTCGCCCACGTATTGAAAAAATAAAAGAAGTACAATTTTCACAGACGTTTCCATTCCATAATCGACTACTTTTTTGTATTTTTGTACATTATTTAAAATCTTCAACTCGAATGGAAAAGATAATCATTCTCGATTTTGGTTCTCAAACTACTCAATTAATTGGTCGGCGTGTGCGTGAATTGCACGAATACTGCGAAATAATTCCATACAATAAATTTCCCGAAGATTTTTCGGGCATAAAAGGAGTTATTCTCTCTGGAAGCCCCTACTCCGTTTATGATCCAAAAGCGTTTAAATTAGATATAAACAGTATTCGTAAGAAATTACCCGTTTTAGGAATTTGTTACGGAGCTCAATTAATGGTGCACGAAGCCAATGGAAAAGTAGAAAGGGCAGAAAGCAGGGAATATGGGAGAGCAAAACTTTCCACAATCGATCACGATGACAGACTTTTTCGAGGAATAAAAGAAGATTCTCAAATCTGGATGTCGCATGGCGATAGCATCACTGTTTTACCGGAAAATTTCAAAAAAATAGCAAGTTCTGATGATTTGGAAATGGCTGCTTACCGAATTAAGGGTGAAAATACTTGGGGCGTACAATTTCATCCGGAAGTGTATCACACCACTGACGGAATTACACTTTTGGAGAATTTTTTGGATATTTGCGGCAGTAAAAAACAGTGGTCTGCTGCATCATTTATTGATTCGGCAGTTGAAGAAATAAAAGATAAAATAGGAAACGACAAAGTTGTTTTAGGACTTTCAGGTGGTGTCGATTCATCTGTAACGGCAGTTTTATTGCACCGAGCTATTGGTAAAAATCTTACCTGCATTTTTGTCGATCACGGATTGTTGCGAAAAAATGAGTTTGAAACAGTTCTTGCCGATTATGAACATTTAGGGTTAAATGTGATTGGAGTTGATGCAAAAGATTATTTTTATAAAAAATTGGAAGGGATAATCGATCCCGAACAAAAGCGAAAAATCATTGGAGCCGGATTTATTGACATTTTCGATCAAGAAGCTCATAAAATTAAAGATGTAAAATGGTTGGCTCAAGGAACGATTTATCCCGATGTGATTGAATCTCTTTCCATTACAGGAACGGTTATAAAATCGCACCACAACGTAGGTGGACTTCCTGAAAAAATGAACTTAAAATTATGCGAACCACTTCGATTGCTTTTTAAAGATGAAGTTAGAAAAGTGGGTTATGAATTGGGAATGATGGGACATTTAATTAAACGCCATCCGTTTCCGGGACCGGGATTAGCAGTTCGAATTTTGGGAGAAATCACGCCGGAAAAAGTGCGTATTGCTCAAGATGCAGATGATATTTTTATTAAAGGGCTTAAAGATTGGAATTTATACGATAAAGTTTGGCAAGCGGGAGTAATTTTATTGCCTGTAAAATCGGTTGGTGTGATGGGCGATGAACGAAGCTATGAAAACGCCGTTGCACTTCGGGCTGTAACTTCTACCGATGCAATGACGGCAGATTGGGCACAACTTCCTTACGATTTTTTAGCGAAAATTTCAAACGAAATCATCAATAAAGTGCGAGGCGTAAATCGCGTTGTGTATGACATCAGTTCCAAACCGCCAGCCACAATCGAGTGGGAATAACGGTGTGAAATTCAAAAAATTCTTATCAAATTGATTGATACACATTCACATATTTACTCAGAAGAGTTTGATGCCGACAGAAACGAAATGATTTTGCGTGCAAAAGAAAACGGTATCACAAAAATTATTTTGCCAAATATCGACACGGAATCATTGGAAAGAATGCTTGCACTTGAAGCAGAAGAACCTGATTTTTGTTTTGCTGCCATCGGTTTGCACCCAACAAGTGTGAAAGCTGATTATGAAAATGAATTGGAAACCGTAAAACAAGAATTGAAACGGAGAAAATACATTGCCGTTGGTGAAATTGGAATTGATTTATATTGGGATAAAACATTTCTGAAAGAACAAACAAAAGCATTTCAAACACAAATAGAATGGGCAATTGAGTATGATTTACCCATAATCATCCACGTTCGTGATTCGTTCAGAGAGACAATTAACGCAATCAAACCGCATAAAGGGGAAAAATTAAAAGGCGTATTTCACAGTTTTACAGGAAACACCGAAAATGCTTATGAAATTTTTGAATTAGGCGATTTTTATATCGGCATAAATGGAATTGTAACGTTCAAAAACAGCACTCTAAGTCAAATTCTACCTCACATTCCGTTAAATCGGATTTTGTTAGAAACAGACGCTCCATATCTTGCTCCTGTTCCATTTCGTGGAAAAAGAAACGAATCGGCATATATTGCATTTGTACGAGATAAACTTGCCGAAATCTACAAAATGCCAATTGACGAAATCGACAGAATAACAACGCAAAACGGCGAAAATTTATTTTTTGATAATTATTTAAAATAAAAAACCAACCTCATTTCTCTTAAAATTTAAGAAATGAGGTTGGTTTTTTTATTTATTCACGTGTGCAAAACACGTTTTAAAATACTATCCACAACGTGAATGACCGCAATTATTGCACGTCAAACAACCTTCTTGATACATCAAAGAGTTTTGTCCACAATTTGGACAAGCTTGATCAGACAATTGAGTTCCATCGGGGATATATTTTTTCAACGCACGTTCAACACCAACTTTCCATGTATTAATCGACTCATTATCAAGCTGCAAACTAGATATTAATTTAATAACTTGATCAATTGGCATTCCATAACGCAAAACACCTGAAATCAACTTGGCATAATTCCAAAACTCTTTGTCAAATTTATGTGAAAGTCCTTCCACAGTAGTTTTAAAACCTCGTTTATTGGTAAATTGGAAATCGTAACGTTTGTTTCCTAATTCATCTACAATTTTGATAATTTTTCCCTCCACAATGTTTTTTGGCAGTGAAATTCCTTCTTCATCATCCGCAATACCGGTAAAAATTTCATAAGGTCTTCCATCTTTCAACCCAACAAATGCAATCCATTTATCTTTATTATTTTGAAAACGGACAACATCGCATTTTAATTCAATCGGACGCGTTAAAATTTCTGTTGGTTCGTAACAAATTAATTTTTCTTTCTCTTCTTTTTTCTCCTCCTTTTTCTCTTCAACAGCAATTAAAACGCCCGAACGCGAACCATCACGATAAACTGTTACACCTTTACAGCCTGATTTCCACGCTTCTTCATAAAGATTTCCAACCAACTCTTCCGAAGTATCGGCAGGAAGATTTATTGTAACACTTATTGAGTGATCAACCCATTTTTGAACACGTCCTTGCATGTGAACTTTTTTCAACCAATCCACATCGTTGGAAGTTGCTTTGTAATAAGGAGATTTGGCTACTAAATCGTCTATTTCTTGTTTTGAATATTTTTTATCGACTTTATAATTGTTTGCCAACATCCACGTTACGAATTTATGGTGAAAAACAACATACTCTTCCCACGAATCACCATTTTCATCCACAAAATCAACTACCACATTTTTATCGTTCGGATTCACTTTTCTTCTTCTTGTGTAAACGGGCATAAAAACAGGTTCAATTCCGGAAGTTGTTTGCGTCATAATACTTGTTGTTCCGGTCGGTGCAATCGTTAAACAAGCAATATTTCTACGCCCGTATTTTACCATATCTTCGTATAATTGTGGATCGGCTTGACGCAAACGATTAATATACGGATTATTCGCCTCACGTTTTGCATCGTACACATCAAAAGCTCCACGCTCTTTTGCCATCGTTACAGAAGAACGATAAGCAGCCAAAGCCAGACTTTTATGAACTTCTTCCGAAAAATCAGTGGCTTCATCTGTTCCGTATCGCAATCCCAATGCTGCAAGCATATCACCTTCAGCAGTGGTTCCAACTCCGGTTCTTCGTCCTTGTTCGGTTTTTGATTTTATTTTATTCCAAAGTTGAATTTCAGTGTTTTTAATTTCCAAACTTTCAGGGTCAGAACTTATTTTAGCTAAAATAAGGTCGATTTTTTCCATTTCCAAATCGATAATATCGTCCATTATTCTTTGAGCTACGCCAACGTGTTTTCTAAATAATTCAAAATCAAAATAGGCATCTGATTGAAATGGATTTACTACATACGAATAAAGATTTATAGCAAGCAGTCGGCAACTATCGTACGGGCAAAGTGGAATTTCGCCACACGGATTGGTTGAAACTGTTTTGTAGCCCAAATCTGCATAACAATCTGGAACAGATTCATTTGTGATTGTATCCCAAAACAAAATTCCCGGTTCTGCCGATTTCCACGCATTATGGATAATTTTTTTCCAAAGTGCATTCGCATTTATTTCATGTGTATAAGTGGGATTATCGCTTTCAATAGGATATTGCTGTGTATAAACACGATTATTGATGGCTGCATCCATAAATTTATCGTCAATTTTCACTGAAACATTGGCTCCCGTTACTTTTCCGGACTCCATTTTTGCATCAATAAACGACTCGGAATCGGGATGTTTTATAGAAACGCTAAGCATCAAAGCTCCTCGCCTTCCATCTTGTGCCACTTCACGCGTAGAATTTGAATAACGCTCCATAAAAGGTACAATTCCGGTAGAAGTTAATGCAGAGTTTTTCACAGGCGAACCTTTCGGGCGAATATGGGACAAATCATGCCCAACTCCACCACGTCTTTTCATCAATTGCACTTGTTCTTCATCAATTTTGATGATGGCTCCGTACGAATCGGAACTGCCGTCAAATCCGATAACAAAGCAGTTTGAAAGGGAAGCAACTTGATGATTATTTCCAATACCTGTCATCGGACTTCCTTGCGGAACAATGTATTTGAAATCTTTCAACAATTCAAAAAGTTCTTCTTTTGACATTGGATTGGGATACTTTTGTTCAATTCGAGCAATTTCCGAAGCCAATCTCCAGTGCATATCATCGGGTGTTTTCTCATAAATATTTCCAAAAGAATCTTTCAAGGCATATTTGGTAGCCCAAACCCGAGCTGCCAATTCATCTCCTTGAAAATAATCCATCGAAGCTTTTTCGACATCACTTAAATTGTAAATTTCTTTTTTCATTTTTTAAATCTTGATTTGGATATGTTGTGTTTGTGTTTTTGGTGTTTTCAAACTGAACTACAATGATAAGGATTTTTTACGACAAACAATCCAAAAAAATCAAACTATTATGTTAAAATAAATGTTAAGTTTTCTAAAACTAAAATTAATCTACTTATATACAATCTTTTAATAATATAAAATTCTCAAAATATTTTCTAAAATAAAAATCCCATGAATAATCACATTTATTTTTTTGTGAATTTCAGATGTAGTTATATTCAACTAAATTATACTTATTGAAAGATGAAAATGATTGAGTTTCATTGAATTTACACCTCATTTATTTTTTTATTTCCCTCAAATAAACATTTTTTTTATTAAAGGCAACAATAATTAAGATGAATTTCTTATTTTTGTAAGATTAATCAATTAAATATAAGAAAAATGATTCGTGTAGCAATAGTGGGATACGGAAACATTGGCAAAAATGTGGCCGATGCAATAATGGAAGCTCCCGATATGACTTTGGTTGGAGTGGTGAGAAGAAGTGTTAGCTTGAGCAAAGTTCCGTCAGAATTGGAAAATGTGAAAATTGTTGATGATATCAGGAAATTGGACGATGTGCAAGTCGCGATTTTGTGTGTTCCGAGCCGTACGGTTGAAAAAACAGCAAAAGAAATTCTTGCGTTAGGAATATCTACTGTGGATAGTTACGATATTCACACTTCCATTTGGGATTTAAAACAAGAGTTGGACAAAGTAGCAAAGAAAAACAACAGCGTTTCGATTATTTCAGCAGGTTGGGACCCGGGAAGTGATTCAATAATAAGAGCTTTATTGGAAGCAGCGGCTCCAAAAGGAATAACTTACACAAATTTTGGACCCGGAATGAGCATGGGACATACTGTCGCGGTGAAATCAATTTCAGGAATTAAAGATGCTTTGTCAATGACCATTCCACTTGGGACAGGAATCCACAGAAGAATGGTGTATGTAGAACTTGAAAATGGTGTATCTTTTGCAGAGATAGAAAATACGATAAAAAACGATCCCTATTTCATAAAAGACGAAACACACGTGATGTTAGTTTCAAATGTAGATGAATTAAAAGATATGGGACACGCTGTTTTTTTGACGCGAAAAGGTGTTTCGGGAAAAACGCAAAATCAATTATTTGAATTTTCAATGAAAATAAATAATCCGGCTTTGACGGCACAAATCCTTGTTTCGTGTGCCCGAGCCGCAACAAATCAAAACGCTGGATGTTATACAATGATAGAAATTCCTTTGATTGATTTGCTGGCAGGAGAAAGAGAAAAAAACATCAAAAGATTAGTGTAAAAAAGGAAACAAAAATCCAAATGTTAAGCGATATATCGAAAAAAAGAGAACATAAAATAATTTTATTAATTCTTTTATTTGTTCTGGGAGTTGTGATTTTTACTCAAATTAGGTCTTATTTGGGTGGTTTTTTGGGTGCATTGACATTGTATGTGATTTTACGAAAACAGATGCGAACTTTGGTTGAAAAAAAAGGATGGAATCAAGGATTAAGTGCTGTCGTAATTTTAATAGAAGCCCTATTTCTCTTTTTAATTCCACTCACAGGAATTGCTGCAATGATTATTGATAAACTATCGAACATCACAATCGATTTCAATGATATTTGGGGTGTGATTTCAAACTATATCGAAAGCATTGAGCAACGATTTGGCATTGATATTTTTAAATTTGACAATCTATCTTTTCTTCCTCAATTAGGCTCCAATATTGTACAAGTAATAGCATCAAACTCATATTCTTTTGTGATTAACATTCTTGTAATCATTTTTGTACTCTATTTTCTGTTGTATAGTTACAAGGAATTTGAACAAATTGTAAAAGAAACACTTCCGTTTTCAGAAAAAAACAAAAAAACATTCCTCTCAGAAACGCAATCCATCATCAAAGCAAATGCAATTGGAATTCCTTTATTGGGAATCATTCAAGGTCTATTTGCTTATGTAGGTTATCTGATTTTTGGCGTGTCAAGCCCGGAATTATACGCAATCATCACTGCTTTTGCTACAATTTTACCAATCGTTGGAGCTGCCATTATTTATGTTCCGCTAAGCATTGTGTTGCTTATTGGAGGCAATATTGGAGCAGGAATTGGATTGTTGATTTACAGCATTGTAATTGTTGGAAGTGTGGATAATGTGGCTCGTTTCTTGCTACAAAAAAGATTAGCAAATATTCATCCTTTGATTACTGTTTTTGGAGTATTAATCGGACTTCCAATGTTCGGATTTTGGGGTGTTATTTTTGGACCTTTAGTATTGTCTTTGTTCGTTTTATTCTTTAAAATGTATCGAAATGATTATATGCAAAGTGCAACAAACAAAACATACCAAACAGAATTTTCTACCTCAGATTTCGCAAATGAGGATTCAAATGAAGAAGATGAAGCGTTTGATGAAGAATTGGAGAATAAAATATAAAAGTGAATTAATTTATAAAAATCATGATAAAAGAAACTTTACTTAAAAAAATTGCTGAACGTGATATCACCGTTGGCGTTGTAGGATTGGGATATGTAGGTCTTCCATTGGCTGTAGAAAAAGCAAAAGCTGGTTTTAAAACCATCGGTTTTGACGTGCAAGAACAAAAAGTGGAAATGGTAAATAAGGGTATAAATTACATCGGAGATGTTGTAAATGAAGATTTAGAAGAAATTGTTAAGAAAGGACTTTTGTCGGCTACAAATGATTTCAGCTTTATCAAAGATGTCGATTTTGTTGCCATTTGCGTTCCAACACCATTGGACATTCATCAACAACCCGACATTAGCTATGTGAAAAGTTCAACCGAAGCAATCGCTAAATATATGAAAAAAGGGACAATGATTGTTCTTGAATCTACAACCTATCCAGGCACAACCGAAGAATTGGTAAAACCAATTTTAGAAGAAGGTTCAGGATTAGTTTGTGGAGAAGATTTTTATTTAGGATTTTCACCAGAGCGAGTTGATCCGGGAAATTTAATTTACAAAACTAAAAACACACCAAAAGTTGTCGGTGCAATAGGTGAAGACGCTTTGGAAGTAATTGCTGCAGTTTATAGAGCCGTGCTCGACAGCGATGTTCACACAGTTTCGAGCCCTGCAATTGCTGAAATGGAAAAAATATTGGAAAATACATACAGAAACATCAATATCGGTTTGGTAAATGAATTGGCAATACTTTGTAACAAAATGAATATCAACCTTTGGGAAGTAATTGATGCAGCCAAAACTAAACCTTACGGATTTCAAGCTTTCTATCCCGGACCGGGTTTAGGCGGGCATTGCATTCCATTAGATCCCTATTATTTGTCATGGAAAGCGAGAGAATACGGATTTCATACCTCAATGATTGAATCTTCGATGATGATAAATGACAGAATGCCAGAATATTGCGTAGATAGATCAATGAATATTCTCAATCGATCTAAAAAAGCAATGAACGGTGCCAATATTCTCATTTTAGGAGTTGCTTACAAACAAGACATTGATGATTATCGTGAAAGTCCTGCGTTGGAAGTGATTGAAATTTTAGAAGAGAGAGGAGCCAGTGTTACCTATTTCGATCCGTATGTTGAAATGTACAGACACAAAGGAAAAGAGAAATCGGGAGCAAAAAATCTCACAAAAGAATTGCTTTCAAATGCCGATTTGGTAGTTGTTACCACTTCACACACCAATGTTGATTATGATTTTGTGCAACAGAATGCAAAATTTATTTTTGACACAAAAAATGCGATGAAAACCGTTGTGAGTAGAAACAACATTGAATTATTATAAACGTTGATTTTATAAAAAGAAATAATGGATATAAAAAAAATATGTGTCATTGGAGGAGGGAAATGGGGACAAAACCACATTAAGGCACTCCACAATTTGGGATATTTAGGCGGAATCGTGGAGGCAAATCCAGACAGACTTTCAGAACTTTTAACCCAATTTCCTGTTGATGGTTTTCACAGCGTAGGCGAAGCTCTCAAAAAAGGTTTTGATGGCTACACAATAGCTGCTCCGGCTCCTTTTCATTATGAAATAGCCAAACAATTATTAGAAAACGGACAGCACGTTTTGGTTGAAAAACCGATGACGCTCTCTTCTGAAACCTCAAAAGAGTTGGTTGACTTGGCTAATGAAAAAGGGGTAAATCTGATGGTTGGGCACGTTTTGCTTTTTCATCCTGCTATAAAAAAAATAAAAGAGATAATTGAAAG
>JBDHYS010000017.1:0-11136 GCA_039811505.1 Paludibacteraceae bacterium
GTTTTGATAACACCGGGATAAGAAAGTGCCAAACTTTCCAAATCGTTCAATCGCTTTAGATAAGCTTCCACAATTTCGCGTCTTGCACCCGGACGAGCACCCGAAATAGCATCACAAACTTGCACAATTGGAGCCAAAAGTGTCTCCATTTCTACCTCATCATGGTGTGCACCAATTGCATTGCAAACATCGGGTTTTTCTTTGTACTTTTCCGCCAACTTCATACCTAACAACGCGTGAGGTAATTCTGGCTCGTCATCTGGCACTTTTCCAATATCGTGGAGCAAACCTGCACGTTTGGCTTTTTTTGGATTCAAACCAAGTTCTGATGCCATTGTTGCACATAAATTGGCCACTTCACGTGAGTGTTGAAGTAAATTTTGTCCATACGATGAACGATACTTCATTTTACCCACCATACGAATTAATTCTGGATGCAAACCGTGGATTCCAAGATCGATTGTGGTACGTTTTCCCGTTTCAATAATTTCATCTTCAATCTGTTTTTTCACTTTATTCACCACTTCTTCGATACGTGCAGGGTGAATTCTACCATCTGTAACCAATTGATGCAATGAAAGTCGTGCTATTTCTCTTCTGACAGGATCAAATCCGGAAAGAACGATTGCTTCCGGTGTATCATCAACGATAATTTCAACACCTGTTGCAGCTTCTAAAGCTCTAATATTTCGACCTTCTCTTCCAATAATTCTTCCTTTAATTTCGTCAGAATCAATGTGAAAAATTGTTACAGAGTTTTCAATGGCTGTTTCTGTTGCTATTCTTTGTATCGTATTGATTACTATTCGTTTTGCTTCTTTATTGGCAGTTAATTTTGCATCTTCCATTATGTCGTTAATGTAAGACAATGCATTTGTTTTTGCCTCTTCTTTCAGATTTTCGACCAAACTATCCTTTGCTTCTTCAGCAGAGAGTCCAGAAATAACCTCGAGTTGTTCTACAGCTTGTTTTTGTTGTAATTCTACTTCCCGCTTTTTGTTTTCAATCAATTGAAATTGTTGGTCTAAATTCTCTTTTAAAACTTCGTTTTCATTCAGTTTTCGCTGTAGTTCTCCTTGTTTTTGATTAAGCTGCAACTCACGTTGTTGCAATTTTCCTTCCATCGATTGAATTTTTGAGTTGCGTTGTTGAACTTGTTGTTCGTGCTCCGTTTTCAGTGCAATAAAACGCTCTTTTAATTCAATTTCTTTGTTTTTTTTCACCAATTCAGCCTCTATTTCCATCTCTCTTTTAGCTTTCTTATTTAGTAGTCCTAAAAACAAATAAGCTAAAAAGAAACCGACTAATAGGGCAACAATTGATGCTATTATTACATTTACCATATTGTGTTTTATTAATTAGTTGTATCTTTTAAAATAAAAAAATCGCATTGTATCATTCTAAAAACAACTATCTCTTTTTTTTGAAATAATTGGTAGAAATAATGCGATTGTAAATGTTTTGAAAAATATTATTTCAGCAGCTCGTTTTTCAACTCTTCATTCAGTTTTTCTATCTTTTCAGCCAATGGTGAAATATCTCTTTCTCCATTTTGCAAAATAGCTATTACAGCCAAATGATAAGATGCTATCGTTAATATTTCTTCAATACTTCGATTTGTGTTGCTGTATTGTTTAAAGAATTTATTTACTAATTTTTCAGCATCTCTAAATATCCATTCTTCTTCACGATCTATTTCTAAAGGAATGCGTACTCCATTTAACAGTATGTTAATAATAAATTTATCTTTCTGCATTGTGGAATATTTAACCTTTTAGTAATGTCAAACATTTATCAATTTCTTGCATCATTTTAACCAATCGTCTCCGTGAAAATTCCCTATCATCCACAGAGTTATTAAGACCAGTTGTTGTTCGCAAAAGTGTGTATTCGTTACGCAAATCAATAATATTTTTGTGAGCTTCCATTAGTTCGTTTTGCTTTTTAAGTAATTCTTGTTGAAGTAAAACGTTCTCTTCTTTCAGATTGTTACGTTCTAAGAGTAATTGTCTAAAATTGGAATCAAACTCATCGATAAGATTTTTGTAGCGATTATCCACTTCTATTTTAATATAAAATATCTACAAAAATAAGATTTTGATTTGAATAAAAAAACTATTTATCCAATTATTATAAAATTTAAATCTGAGCGAATTTATTCTATTGCATTTATTGATTGCTCGATTGCATCATTCAGACTTTTTGTAATGCGTGTTTCTCCGATAAAAACCACCACTCCCGATTTTTCAAGAACGCTATAAACGGATTCATTTACCTCCGAAAGTATGATTGCCGTTTTGTCTTTGTGCGACATTTTTATCAAATTCATTAAGTTGTTTGCACCCGTTGTGTCCATAAATGGAACGTTTCGCATTCTTATGATTCGTACTTTTGGCGAACCACCTACTTGTCTAATTGTTTCTTCAAATTTATTTGCTACTCCAAAGAAAAATGGACCTTCAATTTCATATAAAGCTACATCTTTTGGTATAATAATTCCTTCAATTTCAGAATTGATTTTTTCGGCATCATCTTCACTTTTTTCATCAAAAACAGAAACTGTTGATACAGCAGAAATACGTCTTACAAAAAGCAATACTGCCAAAAGTAATCCCAATTGAATAGCAATTGTCAAATCGAAAATTACGGTCAATAAAAATGTTGTAACAAGAACAGCTGCATCCGATTTTGTGTTTTTCAACAACGAACGAAAAGTACGCCATTCACTCATGTTGTATGCAACAATAACCAAAACACCCGCCAAGCAAGCCATCGGAATATGTCGGGTTAAATCGCCAAGAAACAGTAAAATCAATAGTAAGACAATGGCATGAATTATTCCGGCAATCGGTGTTCTTCCACCGTTATTTATATTGGTCATTGTGCGAGCAATAGCACCTGTAGCAGGGATTCCACCAAAAATAGGAGTTACAATATTCGCTACGCCTTGTGCGATTAATTCAGTATTTGAATTGTGTCTTGTTCCAATTACGCCATCTGCAACTGTAGCAGAAAGCAACGATTCGATTGCACCCAACATGGCAATTGTAAATGCAACGGGAAGCAATGTTTGAATAGCCGCAAAATCAATTTTATATGTTGTAACTTCTGGAAGCGATGCTTTTATCGTAAATCGATCGCCAATGGTTTCAATTCCTGAAATTCCTGCATATTGTTTTAATAAAAGTGTAATAATTGTTACCACGATAATTGCAATCAATGACCCCGGAATTTTTTTAGAGATTTTAGGCATTAAAACAATAATGAGGATTGAAATTATTCCCATCAAAAAAGACCACCAATTAACTGTTGCGATATTTTGCCCGTAAACCATCCATTTATGGATAAAATCGGAAGGTATTTTATCAATTTGCAAACCCAACAAATCTTTAATTTGAGTGGCAAAAATAGTTAATGCAATCCCACTCGTAAAACCCACAACTACGGGATAAGGAATAAATTTGATGACTGCTCCTAATTTTAGGACGCCCATTGCAATAAGCATCACACCGGCAATCATCGTAGCAATAGCAAGTCCGGTAATTCCATATTGCTGCACAACGCCGTACACAATCACAATAAAAGCTCCCGTTGGTCCGCCAATTTGCACCCTGCTTCCTCCTAAAAACGAAATAATAAATCCTGCAATAATCGCAGTGTAAAGCCCTTTTTCAGGCGTAACACCGGAAGCGATACCAAAAGCAATGGCTAATGGCAACGCAACAATCCCCACAATTACTCCAGCCATTAAATCGGCAAGGAATTTTTGTTTGGAATAGTTTTTTATTGTATGAAAAATTTCAGGTTTGAACATTTTTTTAGGATCAAATTTATCATTTATTAAGTCTAAAAAAAAAAGACTGTCTTAAAATAAAGGCAGTCTCGTTTTCTTATAAAGATAAAGCTAAATGAAAAGAACTTTATGCTTCTGGAGTTTCTTCAACTGCCGGTGTTTCAGGAGCAGTTTCTTCTACTGCAGGAACTTCTGCTTTTGCTTCTTCAGCAGCAGCTTCTGCTTTTGCTTCCAATTCTGCTACTTTTTTAGCTGCAATTTCTTTTGCTTTTGCTTTATTAATCTCTTCTTCTGCTTTTAAGCGTTCTTTTGCTTTTGCTTGTTTGTCGGCTTCAAGTTGAGATTTTGTTTTTTCAATATTCTTGCTTTTCCCATCTTTCCAAGCATTGAAACGTTTTTCAGCTTCAGCTTCGTCGAAAGCTCCTTTTTTTACACCACCTTGAAGGTGTTTCATCAACAATACTCCTTCATCTGAAAGAATGTTGCGAGCTGTGTCAGTTGGTTGGGCACCTACATTTAACCAATACAAAGCACGGTCAAATTTTAAATCGACTGTTGCAGGGTTGGTGTGTGGATTGTATGATCCAATACGTTCGATAAATTTGCCATCACGTGGCGCACGACTGTCAGCAATAACGATATGATAATAAGCATACGATTTGCGTCCATGACGTTGTAATCTGATTTTTACGGGCATTTTTTATTATTTTTAATGATTATACCTTTTTGCTTTTTCTCGAAAAGCGGTGCAAAGATAGTATCTTTTTGTAAAATATGCAACAGAAGAGCAATAAAAAAATCAATTATGTCCTGAATAATAAAAACTTGACAGAATTTTAATTCCTCTTGAATTTTAAAATAACAATCGTTTGCATTCCATTTTATGCGTTTATTCTGTTTTGTTTACTAAACACACAACTTTTATATTTATATTTGCACAAAAGTATTCTTGAAATTAAATTATTTATTATGAAAAACCTTCTTCAATCACTCGCTTTATTACTTCTTTTTTCAGTTTTTATTTCGTGCAAACCGGAAGAACCCGTGAATCCTATTGAACCAGACGAGATAGAAGAAGGAATAAATTACTCACCCAAAGAACCTGACGCTGACAAAGAATTATCCATTACTTTCAAAGCTCCCGTAAGTTCACAATTATATGGATATGAAGGCGATGTGTATGTTCATATTGGTGTTATTGTGGAAGGAGTATGGAAGTTTGTACCTGCTGATTGGAATGTGAACTTATCAAAATGCAAAATGACCTCAAAAGGCGATAATACTTGGGATATTTCACTTGCTCCTTCCATTCGTGAGTGGTTTGGTGCGGGCGAAACACCTGTTACAAAAATTGGAATTGTGATAAGAAGTTCCGATGGTACGAAAAAAGGAATTATTGAAGACTCTTTTATAAATATTGTAGACAACAAACATAAAGGTTTTGAACCTGCACCTATAAAAAATGCACCGCTTCCTAATGGTGTGAAACATGGAATTAATATTGTAAATAATTCTACTGTTACATTTGTTTTATACGACAAAGATAAAAATGGAAATCATAAAGATTATGCCCATATTATTGGCGATTTCAATGATTGGACATTGAGCAACGATGAAAAATCACAAATGAACAGAGATGAACAAGCTGGATGTTGGTGGATAACTTTGAGCGGTTTGGAATCCACAAAGGAGTACGCATTTCAATATTATGTAGGCACTAAAAATGGCGATGCGATTCGACTTGCAGATGCTTACGCTGAAAAAATTCTTGATCCGAGTAATGATAAATACATTTATACATCCACTTATCCTGAAAATAAGACTTCGCCTTCAAAAGCAATTGGTATTTCGTCTGTTTTCAAAATTCAAAAAGATGCTTATAATTGGCAAGTAACTAATTATACACCTCCGCAATCGGACGAATTGGTAATTTATGAGTTGCTTTTAAGAGATTTCACCGCTTCGGGCGATATTAACGGAGCAATGCAAAAATTAGATTATTTGAAAGATTTGGGTGTAAATGCTATCGAATTATTGCCTGTGCAAGAGTTTGACGGAAATGACAGTTGGGGCTATAATCCATGCTTTTATTTTGCATTGGATAAGGCATACGGAACAAAAACAATGTACAAACAATTTATAGATGCGTGTCATCAAAGAGGAATGGCGGTAATTTTCGATGTGGTTTACAATCATGCAACCGGCAATCATCCTTTTGCCAAATTATATTGGGACGCTTCTAAAAACAAAACATCGCCAGAAAATCCTTGGTTCAATGTGGATGCACCGCATCCGTTTAGTGTTTTTCATGATTTCAATCACGAATCACAATTGGTGAGGGACTTTGTGAAAAGAAATTTGGAGTTTTTGATTACCGAATACAAAATAGACGGATTTCGATTTGACTTGACAAAAGGTTTTACACAAAAAAAATCGAACGAATCGTCAGCTGGAAACTATGATGAAAGCAGAGTTGCAATCCTAAAAGATTATAATGCAAAAATAAAATCAGTGAATCCAAAAGTGTTTGTGATTTTAGAACATTTCTGCGACAACAAAGAAGAATTGGAACTAACAACCGATGGTATGTTTGTGTGGGGAAATAAAAATGAAGCATACTGCGAAACAGCGATGGGATGGGACACACCATCAAAAACAAACTTTAACGGTATCAACGGCTGGACACGAAATTGGAGTAATAATAACGTTGTAGGCTATATGGAAAGCCACGATGAAGAACGTATAATTTTCAAAGCAAAAAATTATGGAAAAGACGAGGTGAAAAATAATCTTGCAGTTCAAATGCAACGAGCAGCTTTAAATGCCGCTTTCTTTTTTCCAATACCGGGTCCTAAGATGATTTGGCAATTCGGCGAAATGGGCTATGACATTTCCATTGATGAAAACGGACGGACAGGGAAGAAACCAATTTTGTGGAATTATTTAGATGTTCCGGAGCGAAAAAACCTTGTCGACTCCTATAAGCAGATGATAAAAGTTAGAGAATCAGTCAGTTCTACTTACACCAACAAAGAATGGTGGACAATGGAAGTGGCAGGTTCAAACTGGGCAAATGGGAGAAGAATTACACTCAATGCACCGAATAAAAAAATGGTTATTTTGGGCAATTTCAGAACCGATGCAACGATTACGATGAATGCTAATTTTCCGGAAACAGGAGTTTGGAAAGACATAAAAGAAAATTCTGATTTTGAAGTTACGGATAAAAACAAAAATTATTCTTTAGCTCCAAACGAATACAAAGTATTTTTATATGGAGTAGATTAAGAAAAGGAGTGTCATAAATCCATTTTAAAGGATTTCCAACTGATTTTTTAACTTGGTAAAATTACGTCTTGATATAAACAAATCTTTCCCATAGTCTTCATACGGTGGATGAAAGAAACAACGAAATGTTTTATTTTCAATGTACGCAATATGATTTATATTGACTATTTGTTGGGGATTAATCATAAAAAATGTGGGGCAAAGTTTAGAAATATCAGACAATGTAACTCCTTGTCTGAGGGTTAAAACATCCCCATTAGTAAGGTTAGCATGCCACAGATTTTCATTTCGATTGAAATACAAAACATCTTCTTTATTCAAAAGTGAAATTCCTAAAATTGTTTGAATAGCTATTCGTTTGGATAATTTTTTGATAGTTGATAACACTTTGTTGATATCACTTTGTTTAGCACATTTTCTTTTTCTAATTCTATCAACGACTTCATCTAATTCTTCAAGCAAGTACGGTTTTAATAAGAAATCAGTTGCAGAACTTCTCAATGCTTCTAAAATATATTTATCAAATGCACTGTAAAAAACAATATCCATTTCCCAATCAATTTCATCTTGTATTTCGTTGAGAAATTCAAAACCACTCAGATGAGGCATTTCAACATCCAAAAACAGCAATGAAGGTCGGTAATTAAGAACTGCTTTTTTTGCTTTTGAAACAGAGATACACGTATCAACGACACTGATATCTCCGTAAGAAGACAAATCTTTTTTCAGTGTTTCAATACTATTTTTCTCATCATCGATAATTATAGTTGTAATCATAGTATTAAACTTCAAACTTATAATTCAAAGGTATAACAAACGATACGGTCGTTCCAACCAATTCGGCAGACGTTATCTTCATGGTAACTTTTTCTTTGATCTTCTGATTGATAATCTGGAACGTTTCATATAATATATTCAATCCGCTACCGGTTCCTTTCGCAGTATCAAATCGGTGATTGTTGTTCTTAAACCCTACTCCATTATCCTGAATAGCAATTAGATAATTTTGATCTTGTTTTTCGATGCTAATCTCAATAAAATTAGTGTCTGCAACTTCCACAAAAGCATATTTTATCGCATTTTCGATAGGAATTTGGATTATCATAAAAGGGATTTGAGCTACTTTATTCACAGTTTCATCAATTTTCCAATTGATAGTGGGCAAAGCATAATGCAAACTATCCAATAAATTGACATAAGATTTGACATTTGCAATTTCATCTTCTATCGAAATTGAAATTTTATTTGAACCAATCAAATTATTTCGAAGGGCGACAACCAAATTATTGATTGGTTGTCGCAAATGCTCGTATTCACGTAAATTGGGCATCATTGAGTTCAACGCATTGAAAACAAAATGGGGCGACATTCTATTTTGCACATTTTTCAATCGTAAATTGGCAACCGTTGCCAACTGTTCCGACATACGTTGTTTGTTTTTACGATAACGATAAAACAAATACAGCACAACAAGCAATGAGAGGACACTAAAAATCAGAATTGTAGTTAAAAGCACATTATTCATACGTTGTGCTTGGTTTTTATGCTTTTTGATTTGGATATCTCTTTTCAGTAAAGCGGTGTCTTGACTGTACCGAAAGTTCAATTCCTCAATACTGCTTTGAATCGTTATTTGCCGAACAGAATCATCGTATTCTTGATTTTTTTTATTATAATAATATGCTTTTTTGAAATTGTTTTTCAACACATACAAATCTTCAAGACGTTTTTGATGAAGATATATATAAGCTGCACTTATTTGCGTTGTATTGTAAGGTAAGGACAGAAGTTGTTCAGCTCTACCGATTTCATCATTTTGCAGATACAAGGATGCAAACAACCCATCGAGATAAAACTTGTAATCAGGTGATTGAGCACCATTTTTCAGAGATTCACGTGCTTTTGTAAGATATTTTTTTGCAGAGTCATTTTGTTGAAGCAAAAGAAATACTTCGCCCAAGTTTATTTGAGCAATATTTTTCAAATGTTCGTTATTATATTGATTTGCAATATAATAGGTTTTATAAAACCATTTTAGGGCTTGTTCGTAACTTTTCTTTTGATAATAGTAGTTTCCTCGCGTATTTGAGAAATAAAAAAGTTCGTTCGGCGGTAAACTGTCAATCACAGATTCCACTTTTAGGAAATAGGATTCTGCCAAGTCGAAATTCTTTAATTCAGTATAAATATGAGCTAAGCCTGTATTTATAGGTGGATTGTATTTTTCATGCAGTTCCAATGTGTCGGCAAGCGCCATCGCTTTTCGGTAATAATAAGCTGAATAAGGTAAATTGCTCTTTTCCCGATAATTATCAGCTAAGTTGATATAAATATCAATTCGTTTCTCTTGGTTTTCCAACGACAATATGGTCGCATCCGATTTTTCCAAATAAGAAATTGCCGAATCTCTATTGGATATAGTTTGAAAGTAAACACCAATATCGTTGTAAGCTGTTGCTAATAATTCACTGACTTCCTTCTTGTTTTCATTTTGAGGATTACTGCAAAATTGGATTGTTTTTTTACTAAGATAAATAGCTGAATCTATTTGATTTTCATAATAATAACATTTTGCAAGATAGGTAGTTAAGTTATAATAAGCAGTGCTATCGTGTATTTGATTTTGAGATGCTATAATGAATTTTTTGGTGTTAATTGGATTTTCCAACACAAGATTACTAAATTGAGCATAAAACGACTCCAACTCGTCATTTTCTTGCCTTGTGGATTCTTTGCTTTTATCACTACAAGCGATAAAAAAAATCAGCATTAGGATAGTAGCCAATATAGAAAATTCTTTATGGATGTGGTGAAATAGAATCATCGCACTACTAATTTTAAGGTATGCACAAAAGTAATAAAAATTTTGATTATTTAAATAATGTAAATGAAAATTTGACCAGATAAGGGTTATTTTCTACAACTTAGCGTACAAAACAGACCAGATACACTAAATATGCAAAAATTGGATTTTATTTTATTTTTTTTCTCTCTAAATTTGACAAATAAATCTTACTTTTTTCTAAAAAAAACATATCAAAAGCGGATACCGAAAAGCTCAAAGAGTAGGTAGAAATAAAAAAACAAAAAAATTATGAAAAACCATCTTTTAATCTTATCATTCTTATTTACAATTTCTTTTATGTTTTACGCTTGCGAGAAAGAAGAAATTGATATCAGGGATTCTTACATTGGCACTTATCAAGGAACTGAAAAGTGGACGAATGGAGGGACAGAATATACAAGAGATATAAATTTAACTGTCAGCAAATCATCAACTGATGAATCAAGTGTAATCTTATCTGCTAAGTTTTATAAAACAGAAACTGAATTAGTAACAGTAAAAGTTACTAATGGAAGATTTTCCGAATCATTTGTAAGTGTTTTTAGTGGTGCAACCCGAACTATCACAATTCTAAATGGGAATTTCGGTGAACAAAAAATCACCTATTCTTATTCCTCAGATGGATATGTTTCAACATTAGTAAATGCAACTAAACTATAGGAAAGATTAGTTGCATATAAAATTTAATTTTAAATAAGTACCTAAAAGTTGCGCCCGACACGAATTTTGGGATTTTAAAACGAAAAGATTAAAAATACTTTTTATATCAACCTCTATATTTATATTTTTTGCCTCTTGTGGTAGTGCTTTACAACTTACAAATAAGGCTCATCGACTTGAATTTAATATGGGAGGAGAATTAATTGAATTTGTTGGCTTTAAAAATAGCTATACAGACGATGGCAAACTTTTAAAGGACACCTATCTTCTTAAAAATTTCGGAAAGAAACTTGCAAGAACCCATGTTGCTATTGATAGAGCAGATTTCTATACTGGCATTTATTCCTTTCAGGAATTCGAAAAGTATAAAAGTACTAAACGATATATTTCTTTTGTAGATGTAATGGAGCATAGTCTCATTTATGATGATGAGTACGACATGAATGTAGGTTGGTACTCAGCTGGTTTGGTAATAGCCATAATGTCTGGCTATACATTGTTCCCAATTTATCTACCAATGATGTTAGGAGCCAAATCGAATAAATGCTTG
>JBDHYS010000018.1:0-10772 GCA_039811505.1 Paludibacteraceae bacterium
GCGCTCCGAATACATTGACAATCAATGCTCAACCATCCATACGGCTCGGATCGGCGGGAGGTTGTGAGGTCCAGCAGGCCAGCAATTCAACATCCCGGATCAATTCGGAAGGCGAGCAATTCAATCCACGGCAAAGTCGGAAAACGGTCTCGATGGTGGGCATCCTAAGCCCGCGCTCAATCAATGAAACATAGCCACGTTCCAGCCCGGCGATTTCGGCGAGTTTCTCCTGTGTTAATCCGACACTCCGCCGCAGCCGGGCGAGAGTTTGCCCGACCAGCACTTTCAAATCCTCGTTTTCCTTCGCACGTGATGGATCGAATTGCTCTGTTGTAGCATTGGTATTTCCACCCGTAAAAGTATCTACAATTGGGGAAAAATCTTGCCCTGTGAAAAGATAAAGTGCCAAAACGATTATAGTTCCCAATCCTCCTCCAATAGCAGCTTTTCCTTTTGTAGTCATTCCGCGTCTATCTTCGTAATTTGATTCGTCATCATTTCGTCTAATCCATTTCATATTTGTTGTTATTTATTGTAAAACCTATCCTTTTTTTTGTGGAAATATTTTTATTTTGAAATAAAAAGAACTCATATTTGTTAAATAATTAGAGAATTTTGCCCTGCAAATGTACATAATAAAATTTAATTTATTCAAAAAGGGTACTTATCTATTTTTTAATTAGTTCTGGAATAAAATGAGATTTAATCTTTTATACGTTAAAAAAGCATAAAAAAAGCTGTCCGTTGTTGCTTTTTGACCTAAAAAAGTATCTATATAAGTAATGGAACTAATTAAAACAACAATTTTAGATTTAAACATACAGTAAAAATGAAGATTTATTTTAAAATTATAACTTTATCGGTAGCACTAATGTTATTTGTTGCCGGATGCGATAAAGAAGAATTGAATGAGTTGCCTCAACAATTAACAACTTCCGGAATTTCAATTTTTGTAAACGAAGGTAAAGTTTACTCATCCATTCTTGTTAATCATGATAATGTAAGAATAAGTAATGCATATTATGAAGATAGTACAAGAATTACGTACTATGAAATTCTTTCAATGCTCCCAAACGGTGAATTTTTTAAAACCTCTATTGATGAAAATTATTTAGCGAGTACAGTTTATAGGAAAAAAAGTGGGCAAACGACAGTTTTTAAATTTCCGCGCTACTACACATTGGATCCGTACAGACAATTATTCTATTACCGAAATGATAATTTAGAAAAATTAGATACCACAGCTTTTGGAGTTGTTTATGCAGTAGATGCTTCTGAAAATGATGAAATAATTGCAGGATTTTTTGGAAAAAGGGGCTACTCACAAAATGGAGAAGTGCTTATTCCAAGTGTCCCTTTTTACCACAATCTAAAGACTAAAAAAACAGTGCAACTTCCAATGCCAAGTAATTTTTGGTATTTCAATGGAATTTCTACCATCACAAAATATAACAATGACGTATATGTGGCAGGTTTAGTGGATTTTCCGATGTACTGGAAAAACAATGAATTTATCCGTTTAGATGATAATTATGGAGAAGTTACACAAATAAAAATTAAAGGAAATGACGAGTATGCAGTTGGGTTCTACAATAAAGAAAACTCAAGTTATGGGAGAAAAATAGCTGTTTATTGGAAAAACGGAGTACGTATTGAATTGGGTGATAACGCAGCTTCAAGTGTTGCAAATGGAATTTTTATTGATGGAGAAGATGTTTATGTTGTGGGTACAATTGCAGGTTCTACCTCAAATATACAAAGTGCGTGTTATTGGAAAAATGGCAAACGAACGATTTTAAAATATTAATATTTCTCTCTTTTTAACCCTTTTACCTTTCCCCAACAATCTTATTCGGTTTTGTTGGGGATTTTTTTGTAAATTTGCACTTTAAACTATGAAATTTTTTCAAAAATGAATATTGAATTAAGCGAACAAGAACAATTTAGACGACAAAGTTTAAATGAATTACGCAATTTGGGTATCAATCCTTATCCGGCAGCACTTTTCCCCACCGATACTTTCTCTACAGATATAAAGTCATCTTTCAAAGACAATGAAAATGATTTGAAAAATGTGTGCGTTGCAGGAAGAATTATGAGCAGAAGAATTATGGGGAAAGCATCATTTGTAGAACTTCAAGACAGCAAAGGACGAATACAAATATACATAACAAGAGACGATATTAACACAGAAGCTCAACCTGAAATGTACAATACCGTTTTCAAAAAACTGTTGGATATTGGTGATTTCATCGGGATAAAAGGGTTTATATTCCGCACTCAAATGGGCGAAATTAGTGTTCATGCAAAAGAAATGACCGTTCTGAGCAAATCAATCAAACCACTTCCTGTTGTGAAACACAAAGATGGTGAAGTTTTTGATTCTTTTGATGATCCGGAACAGCGTTATCGTCAACGCTATGTAGATTTAGTAGTAAACGATGGCATAAAAGATATTTTCTTAAAACGGACAAAAATATATCAATCAATGCGAGATTTTTTCAATGCACAAGGATATATTGAAGTAGAAACTCCCGTTTTACAACCTATTCCGGGTGGAGCTTCGGCACGTCCATTTATTACACATCACAATGCATTGGATATTCCGTTGTATCTTCGAATTGCGAATGAATTATATCTAAAAAGATTGATTGTTGGAGGATTTGAAGGAGTTTATGAGTTTTCAAAAAATTTCCGAAACGAAGGAATGGACAGAACACACAATCCGGAATTTACGGCAATGGAAATTTATGTAGCTTACAAAGACTACAAGTGGATGATGGAATTTACCGAGCAAATGATAGAAAAAATTTGTTTGGAAGTAAATGGAACAACTCAAGTTAAAGTTGGCGAAAACATAATCGATTTCAAAGCTCCTTACAAGCGGATTTCAATGATTGAAAGCATTGAAGAATTTACAGGAATAAATATTTCCGGAATGGACGAATCGGCATTGTTTGAAGTTTGTAAAAAACTGAACATCGAAACCGATGAAACAATGGGAAAAGGTAAATTAATAGATGAAATCTTCGGTGAAAAATGTGAAGGTAATTATATACAACCCACTTTTATTACCGATTATCCGCGCGAAATGAGCCCTTTGTGCAAAGAACACCGACTCGATCCTAATTTAACAGAACGGTTTGAATTGATGGTAAATGGTAAAGAATTGGCAAACGCTTATTCTGAATTAAATGATCCAATTGACCAATTGGAGCGTTTTCAAGAACAACTTAAACTCTCTGAAAAAGGAGACGATGAGGCAATGTTTATTGATATGGATTTTGTACGTTCGTTAGAATATGGAATGCCACCTACATCAGGAATGGGAATTGGAATGGACAGATTGGTGATGTTATTAACGGGGCAACAAGCAATTCAAGAAGTATTGTTCTTTCCACAAATGAAACCCGAAAAAGTGGCTAAAAACGATCCAGTTGAAAAATACGTTGCGTTAGGAGTCCCGGAAGAATGGGTTGCAGTGCTTTATAAAGCCGGTTTTGTAACTTGCAAAAGTTTGCAAAAATTAAATCCAAACAAACTACATCAAGATATTTGTGGATTGAACAAAAAACACAAATTTGGTTTAACCAATCCAACCAAGGAAGAGGTTCAAAGTTGGGTGGAAAAAGCAGAACAACTTTAAAAAAATGATTACAGAACGAATTGATTGGACCGATTCCGAAACAACATTGAGAGAGATGTTAGCCGATTTTGTCTCAAAACGAACAGACGAAAAATTGCGTGTAGCCGTTTTGGGCGGTGGAAGTTGGGCAACAGCGATTGCAAAAATATGCCTTTCAAATTCTACTCAAATCAATTGGTACATGCGAAGACAAGAGCAAATAGACGAATTTATTCGTTTGGGAAAAAATCCATCTTATCTTCAAGGTTTGCGTTTTGATACAGATAAAATTAATTTCACAAACGACATCAATCATTTGGTAAGAAATTCGGATATTCTGATTTTTGCAATGCCTTCGCCGTTTATCAAGCAACATTTGAAAAAACTCAAAAAACGGTTGGATAATAAAATCATTAGTTCGGCAATCAAAGGAATTGTTCCCGATGAAAATTTAATTGTTTCCGATTATTTTCAAGAATTTTACAATGTTCCAAGTGAGAATGTTTTGGTTGTTGGCGGACCGTGCCATGCAGAAGAAGTTGCTTTAGAACGGCTTTCTTATCTTACTCTTGCTTGCAAATCACGTGACAGAGCCAGAGCAATTTCAGCACTTTTCACTAATAATTACATCAAAACCCGCATTAGCGATGATGTATATGGTTTGGAATATACTTCTGTAATGAAAAATATCTATGCCATTGCAGCAGGAATTTGTTTTGGATTGAAATATGGGGATAATTTTCAAGCAGTATTGATTTCCAATGCCATACAAGAGATGAATCGATTTTGCAATGCAGTTTATCCGCAACATCGAGATATTAGCGAATCGGCTTTTTTAGGAGATTTATTGGTTACTGCCTACTCTAAATTTAGTAGAAACCGACTTTTTGGATCAATGATTGGAATGGGTTATTCTGTAAAAAGTGCACAAATTGAGATGCAAATGATTGCAGAAGGATATTATGCCACTAAAACCATTCACGAATTGAATCAAAAATATCAAGTAAACATCCCAATTGTGGACGCTGTGTATAATATAATTTACAAAAAAAGTTCGCCAATTATTGAAATTAAAGAATTATCAGAAAGATTACAATAAAAACAGTATAAATATGGAACACATTAATTTGTCTATTGATAAAACATTTGATTTTATCGCACCCACAACCGTAAACAACTATAAAAGTAGATTGATTGCAGCGAACGAAATGTTGCATAACGGCTCCGGCAAAGGAAATGACTTTTTGGGCTGGCTCAATCTTCCTACTTCGTTAGATGAAGTTCAATTAGCAGAAATTGAAAATACAGCCAACATACTTCGGGAGAATTGCGAAGTGGTTGTTGTGATTGGAATTGGTGGAAGCTATCTTGGAGCAAAAGCTGTAATAGATGCACTTTCCAACTCTTTTGATTGGTTGAAAACAAATCGTACTTCTCCTGTTATTCTTTATGCCGGTCAAAACATCGGTGAAGATTATTTGTATGAATTGCAAGAATTATTAAAAACAAAGAAGTTTGGAATTATTTCTATTTCCAAATCGGGTACTACAACAGAACCTGCACTGGCTTTCCGTCTTTTAAAAACACAATTAGAAGAACAACAAGGAAAAGAAGCTGCTCAAAAATTGATCGTGTGCGTTACAGACAAAGAAAAAGGAGCTCTTCGCACGTTAGCCGATAAAGAAGGATTAAAATCTTTTGTGCTTGAAGATAATGTAGGCGGTCGTTATTCTGTCCTTACACCAGTAGGATTATTGCCAATTGCCGTTGCAGGATTTGACATTCGTTTGTTGGTGCAAGGAGCTGTTGCGATGGAAAAATTGTGTGGATTGGAGACGCCAATTGAAGAAAATCTCGCAGCAATTTATGCTGCTGTAAGAAACGAATTGTATAAATCGGGAAAAAAGATTGAAATTTTAGTCAATTTTCACCCCAAACTTCATTACTTTTCAGAATGGTGGAAACAACTTTATGGAGAAAGTGAAGGAAAAGAAAACAAAGGAATTTTTCCGGCATCAGTCGATTTCACAACCGATCTTCATTCAATGGGACAATGGATTCAAGAAGGAGAACGTACTATTTTTGAAACCGTTATCTCCATTAAAGAGCCAAATCACACAAAAAAAGTGCCTTACTCCGCTGAAAATTTAGATGGACTCAATTTCTTAGCCGATAAACGGATTGACGAAGTGAATAAAATGGCTGAATTGGGAACAATGATAGCACACGTTGATGGAGGTGTTCCAAATCTAAAAATTGAACTTCCAAAATTAAACGAATATTATTTAGGTGAATTAATCTATTTCTTTGAAAAAGCGTGTGGCATAAGTGGTTATATTTTGGAGGTAAATCCATTTGACCAACCTGGAGTAGAAGCATACAAGAAGAATATGTTTGCTTTGTTGGAAAAACCCGGTTTTGAAGAAGAAACAAAAGCAATAAAAGCAAAACTATAAGACATTCAAAAAAAAAATTATTAAAGTAAAATGAAAAATCCACTTTGTAAAAACTGCAAGGTGGATTTTTTTATGAATATATTTGCTTGATAAATACATCAATATAAAAAAATGTTGTACCTTTGCACGCTCAAATAGAAAACAACAAACGCGTTGTGGTAAAATCTGATTTAGACTGTCGGGAAATTGACAGAATAGATATCTTATGTGAAGATACGCGCTTCTTTTATAAAAGAATACTTTTTTGAAATAGAACCGATGTTTATCAACATTTTTTTTGCAACATCGAAGGGTTTCGGATACTACCTATGGCGTGTATAATTTAATTTTAATATGACATTTAATGAATTGAACTTGAAAGCTGAAATAATTTCGGCTATCAACGAATTGGGGTATGCAAATCCGATGCCCATTCAAGCAGAAGTAATCCCATTTATACTCAATCAATCAAAAGATTTGGTAGCTTTGGCTCAAACGGGCACAGGCAAAACAGCGGCTTTCGGACTGCCAATTTTAAATCTGATTGACAGTAATTTACGCAAAGTACAAGCACTTATTTTATCTCCCACAAGAGAACTTTCGATTCAAATAACCAACGATTTACGAAATTATGCAAAAGAGATGCGAAATATTCATATCGTGGCGGTGTATGGAGGCGAAGACATTCGAAAACAGTTGAAAGAATTGGATAAAACACCTCAAATTATCGTGGCAACTCCGGGCAGATTAATTGATTTGATAGAACGTGGAAAAATAAAACTGAACGATGTAAATTATTTGGTTCTTGATGAAGCCGATGAGATGCTTAATATGGGTTTCAAAGAAGAGATCGAAACGATTTTAAAAGAGACTCCTGCTACTCGAAAAACGTATCTTTTTTCAGCAACAATGCCCAATGAAATTGCCCGAATTGCAAAGCAATATATGCAAAATTATACAGAAATTACTGTTGGAAATAAAAACGAAGGCACCGAAAATGTAAAGCACATTTATTATATTGCACAAGCAAAACATCGTTATTTGGTTTTGAAAAGAATTGTCGATTTAAATCCCGATGTGTATGGAATTGTATTTTGCCGAACTCGACAAGAAACAAAAGAAGTTGCCGATAAATTAATTCAAGACGGTTACAATGCCGATGCACTTCATGGTGATTTATCACAAGCACAACGAGATATGGCAATGAACAAATTTCGTATTCGCCACACACAATTATTGGTTGCAACCGATGTAGCAGCTCGCGGATTGGACGTAAACGACCTGACACACGTGATAAATTACAATCTGCCCGATGAAATAGAAGCCTACACACACAGAAGTGGCAGAACAGGACGAGCCAATAAAACCGGAATTTCTGTTTCAATTATTCACACAAAAGAAAAATTCAAAATTAGAGATATTGAAAAGATTTTGAATCGAAAATTTGAATTGCAACAAATTCCCAACGGATTGGAAGTGTGCAAAAAACAATTATTTCATCAAATCAATAAAATGCAGCATGTAACAGTAAATGAAGAACAAATTGAGCCGTATATGCAGCAAATTATGACTCAGTTGGATTATTTACCAAAAGAAGAGCTGTTAAAGCGTTTTGTATCGTTAGAATTTAATCGATTTTTAGATTATTATAAAAATGCAGAAGATTTAAATGGTCAAGAATCATCAAATCGTGAAAGAAATAACGACCGTCCTTATGAAAAAAGAAACGGGAAAAAATCGGGAAACCGTGTTCGGTTAAAAATAAATAAAGGAAGCAATGAGGGACTCAATCCAAAACGATTCCTCGGAATGATCAACAACGCTACAAATGACAAATCCATTAGTATTGGAAACATTGAAATTACCAATAAATACACTTTTTTTGATGTTTTTGAAGATCAGAAAATGAAAATTATGAAGAGTTTGGAACAATCATCGGATATAAATGTATCCGAAGCAAAAGGTTCTAAATCCTTCTCAAATAATGAATATAGAGATTCAAACCAACAAAAATCGAGGAAGAAACATTCAAATTTTTACGAAGAGAGAACAAACTCCGAGAAACCTTGGCGAAACAGGAAAAGAAGAAAGTAAATTTTTAGAAAAACCGATTCTATTCAAAATTAAACGTTAATGAAATCATTCGCGTAGTCAATTTCTGAATGGAATTGGTCTGTTTTATCGTGTTTGGATTTAATAACGCACCGGCATCTCTTTCGTCCATTGGCGTAAGCATATTATTCAGTCCAAACGCAAATTTTAGTTCGGGTGCTAACTTAAAAAATCTGAAATAAATATCAACACCCGCACCAATTTCAATCAACGAATCGAAGGGTTTTAATAACACAGTTTTATCTTTATTTCTCCCCCAATCTATCCAAACGCCTGCTCCGCCAATAATGTAGGGACGATAATTATTCACACGTTCAGAACTGTATTTCACATAAAACGGCAAATAAAGTGGTACAGAAAGTAAATCGGCGGTTGAATTATCGGCATAAGTCAAATTTCGTTGGTTCAACATCAATTGCGGTATAAATCGGAAATTAAAATATCGGTTCAATCGAATATCTGTAATCGCTCCTACTGTAAATCCGGGAATAATTGAGGTTGTACTCACATTTTCTTTCACATCGGTCGGAATTACTGCAAAATCCATAAAATTCAATCCGAGTGTAAATCCGAAATGGACATTTTTTTCATCTACAAAAGGTAAATTCTGTTGTCCTTTCACATTTGATAAAAAAAACACAAAAAGTATAAAAAATGTTGTTCTCAATTTTTGGTTTATCATTCTTTTCTACGTGATTACGTTGTTGTAATGAAACGGAAAAAAATTAATTTTAGTATTAAAAATAAAAAGAAAAAGGGTACTACACGTAAGTAATACCCTTTTTACGAATGTCTATTTAGACGATATTTTTTCTCTTTCTTCTTGTAGGTCAATTTCTTCTTTTTTGGAGTTGTAGAATTTATATTGCAAAAAGCCCAACTTCTGAGATGGATAAATTTTGGCTCCAAGTCCATATTTCATTTTCCATTTAATCTTTTCAGATGGAACTCCTTTGTTAATAAAAGCATACACATACGGATGAACATAAAGTGAAAAATTCTTTACTTTCAGTTTATTTGACAAATAATCAATTTTATTTTCTAATTGATCTGTAAATAGTACTGAAGGCATAATTTTACCTTTTCCGTAACACGATGGACACGTTTCTTCAATGTCCAAGTCAATTTCCGGACGAACGCGTTGGCGTGTCATTTGCATTAAACCAAATTTGCTTAATGGTAAAATATTGTGTCTGGCTCTATCATTTGCCATAATTAGGCGCATTCTATCGTACACTTTTTGTCGGTTTTCACCTTCGTGCATATCAATAAAATCTACCACAATAATTCCTCCCATATCCCTCAAACGTAATTGACGGGCAATTTCATCTGCGGCTGCCATATTAACTTCAAGCGCATTCGTTTCTTGGTCATTTCCTGCCTTCGAACGATTTCCGCTGTTTACATCAATTACGTGCATCGCTTCTGTATGTTCAATAATCAAATATGCTCCACTTCTGAATGATACCGTTTTCCCTAAACCGTTTTGAATCTGTTTTGTGATACCAAAATGGTCGTAAATTGGAATTGAATCATTGTAAAATTTTACAATATTTTTTCTTTCAGGGGCTATTAATTCGATATAATCTTTTACCTCATTAAACACGTTTTCATCGTTCACGTGTATTTCTTTGAAGTTAGAACTAAATATATCGCGAATAATCCCAACTGTGCGACCCAATTCTTCTGAAATCAATGCAACTCCTTGTGTTTTCTGGATTTTCACCAAGGTTTCTTCCCACCTTTTTACCAGAATTTTCAGTTCGTTGTCGAGTTCTGCAACTTTTTTTTCTTCTGCAACCGTACGTACAATCACACCAAATCCTTTTGGTTTAATGCTCTGTATTAATTGCTTGAGTCTCATTCGTTCTTCATCCGTTTTTATCTTCTGAGAAATAGAAACCTTGTCAGAAAAAGGAATCAGAACTAAAAATCTTCCTGCGATTGATATTTCGGTAGTTAAACGTGGACCTTTTGTTGAAATGGGCTCTTTAGTTATTTGAACCAAAATTTCTTGTCCTGAGGAAAGCAACTCGTTTAATGTTCCATCTTTATCAATTTCCGGATAATGTTTGGCTTTATGCAATAAGGGTGTCCTTTTACGGTCGCTTTGCACCTGCTTTATAAAGCCGTTTAATGTGTTGAAATTGTTACCTAAATCAAGATAATGGAGAAAAGCGTCTTTTTCGTAACCTACATCTACAAAGGCTGCATTAAGACCGGGCATAATTTTTTTCACTTTCCCAATATAAATGTTCCCAACCGAGAATTTCTCTTCACGTCCTTCTTCGTTGAGTTCAACTAATTTTTTGTCTTCGAGCAGCGCGATTGAAATTTGTGATGACCTAACATCAACGATTAATTCGCTATTCACTTGATTTTTTTTATAAAAAACAAACTTAAATCCAAGAGATAGGTTTTAAGTTTGTTTTATGAATTGTTTATTCATATACTCTGTTAAAGAAAAAACAGTCTATTTCTTTTTATGTCTATTTTTTCTTAATCTTTTTTTACGTTTGTGAGTAGACATTTTATGTCTTTTTCTTTTTTTACCGCTTGGCATCTTCTGTTTTTGTTTTTAATTAGTTAAAAAATTATTT
>JBDHYS010000019.1:0-10649 GCA_039811505.1 Paludibacteraceae bacterium
GTCAACGTGTCCCAGTACGGTAACTATCGGAGCACGTGGTTCAAGATCTTCAGGGTTATCACCTTCATCAATTCCTTGAAGTGCTTCTACAACTTCTTGACTTACAAATTCCGTTTTATAACCAAATTCATCTGCAACAATATTGATAGTTTCAGCATCCAAACGTTGATTTATAGAAACCATCATACCAATTGCCATACAAGTCGCAATAATTTGATTGACAGAAACATCCATCATCACAGCCAATTCACTAACTGTAACAAATTCTGTTAGTTTCAAAATTTTCTCTTCGCTTCTTTCTAATTCTGCTTGTTCTTGCATTCGAGAAAGAGCTTGCTCACGTTTTTCTTGACGATATTTTGCTCCTTTTCCTCTTTTATTATTTGCTTTTGAAAGACGTGCTAACGTTTCTTTTATTTGTTTTTGAACATCTTCTTCATTTACCTCTGTTTTAATTGGTTTTTTGAAGTTTGATTTTTGTTGCCCACCTTTTTTAATTTCAAAAGTTTCTGGTTTGTTTATATCTACGCGTTGTTTCGATATTCTTTTTCTTTTTACTTGTGATGCATCGTTTGGCGTTTTATCTTTGGTAGTGTCTGTTTTTTTAGGATTTTTTTGTTCAGTTTGTTGTTTTATTCTCTCTTCGCGTTCTTTTTTACGCTGCTCTTTTGTTTTCGATTTTGGTCGTGTCGTTTGATTTATGCTGTCAAGATCAATTTTTCCAATAACCACAGGTTTTGGAGTGGTTTTTGGTTTTCCTATCCTAAAAATCTTTTCCTCTTCATTTTCCTTTTCTACTTCAACATCTTCATCCAATTCGACTTCATCTTCATCCAATGTATCCTCTGTTTCATTTTCAAAAATTGGTTCTTCGTGTGGAATTTCTTCTGTAACAGTTTCGATTTCTGCACTTTTTAATTCTTCTTTCTCAACCGTAATTTCTATTTTTTCTTCAATAATTGGTATCTCTTTTTCTTCAATAACTTCCTTTTCTTCATGTTTTGTTTCTGTCTTTTCTACAGCAACCTCTTTTTCCTCCACTTCTTCTTTCGTTTTAGTAGTTTTTTTTGTAGATGTGGGTTGCAATGTATCCAAATCAATGTGTCCAACTTCTTTTATTTGTGGACGCAAATCAGTTGAAGGAGTTGCTTTAACAACACTTTCCTTTTTTTCTTTTTCTTTGTATCCTTCAATGGAAATGGATTCACCTTTTTCTTTCGATTGGCGTTCTTGACTCAATTTTTCTGACTCCAATTTTAGAGCCATATCCTTATTAAATTCCTTTGCTAAAATTAGATATTCATCATCAGTTAGCTTAGTATTAGGATTTAGTGATACCTCATGACCTTTTTTGTGTAAAAAGTCAACAGCAGTATTCATTCCAATATTGATATCTTTGCAAGCTTTACTTAATCGTACAGACATATTTTTATTTCTTAATTTTCGAAAATTATAAAAAGGCGTTAGTAAAAAGGTTGTTGTTTTATTCTTCAAATTCAGCTCTCAAAATAGCTAAAACTTCATCAATCGTAGATTCTTCAAAATCTGTTCTTTTTATCAAATCTTCACGCGAAACAGCTAACACACTCTTTGCAGTGTCGCATCCAATTCCTTTAAATGCGTCAATTACCCATTGGTCAATTTCATCAGAGAACTCATCTAAATAGATATCTTCTTCAAATTCTGTTTCGTCAATATCTCTGTAAACATCTAACGTGTAACCTGTGAGCATACTTGCCAATTTTATGTTAAGTCCTCCTTTGCCGATTGCAAGTGAAACTTCCTCTGGTTTTAAGAAGATTTCTGCTTTTTTCTCCTCTTCATTTAATCTGATGGAGGTGATTTTTGCCGGACTCAACGAACGGGCAATGAATAAACTAATATTATTTGTGTAGTTGATTACATCAATGTTTTCATTTCTTAATTCACGCACAATTCCATGAATCCGTGAACCTTTTACTCCAACGCACGCTCCAACCGGATCTATTCTGTCGTCATACGATTCCACAGCGATTTTTGCTCTTTCTCCAGGTGCTCTTGCTATTTTTTTAATCGTGATTAATCCATCATGAATTTCTGGAACTTCCAACTCAAATAATCTTTGCAAGAAAACATTTGAAGTGCGTGATAAGATGATTTTTGGATTGTTGTTTTTATTTTCAACCGCTGCTACTACTGCACGAACCGTTTCTCCTTTTCGGTAAAAATCTGTCGGGATTTGTTCTGTTTTGGGAAGATAAAGTTCATTTCCATCTTCATCCATCAGCAGCATCTCTTTTTTCCACACTTGATATAATTCTGCATTGACAATGTCTCCAATTTTTTCACTGTATTGTGCATATAAGCTATCTTTTTGCAGTTCTAAAATTTTAGAAGCCAAAGTTTGGCGAAGTGTGAGAATGGATCTTCTACCAAACGATAAGAAATCGACCATATCGGTAACGTCTTCTCCAATTTCATAATCTTCATCAATTTTTTTTGCTTCCGATAAACTTATTTCAACATTTTCATTTTCTAATTCATCATCTGGAACCACTACTCTGTTTCTGTAAATTTCAAAATCTCCTTTATCGGGATTAATGATCACATCAAAATTTTCATCAGACCCAAAAGTTTTGGTAATTACATTTCGAAAAGATTCTTCCACCACACTTATAAGTGTTTGTTTATCAATGTTTTTCAGCTCTTTGAATTCTGAAAATGTGTCAATCAAACTATTGTATTGTTGTTCTTTTTTAGCCATAGTTATTTGAATCTAATAATATATTTGGTAGATTTTATATTGTCAAACGATATATTTGTTTCTTCTGTTATCAGAGTTTTACGTTTTGCTCCTTCAGGTTTTATCATTTTTTCCTGTTCTAAAATGACTCCTTCATTATCAACCGACTTTAAAACGCCTAAAAGTTTTTTTCCATCTCGGGTAAGCACTTCAACTTCATTTCCAATGTTTTTTTCGTATTGTTTTAACACTTTAAAGGGCTCCGTTAATCCTGCCGACGATACTTCTAACTCAAAATCTTCATTATCTCTATCCAATTTTGATTCGATTGCCTTTGAAAGTTCAACGCAATAATCAATAGAAACTCCTTCAAAATGATCAATTTCTACTGAGATTCGATTATCTGCAGAAACCTTCACATCAACCAAATAATAATCTGTATCCGCAATATAAGATTCTATTGCACTGACAATCTGTTCTTTAAATATCATCGTAGTCTTACTTTTATAACAGCAAAGGGGACTTGTTTGTCCCCCTCATTCACTTTTTCATAATCGTTGCAAAATTACAAATAAATTCTTGAATACCAAAACAAAATCGAAATTTTCAAATATTTATTGAATTATCATCAATATTCACTATTTTTGCACTCCAATAACTTAATTTTTTATAATAAATCTCTTATGGGAAGAGCGTTTGAATATAGAAAAGCCACCAAAATGAAACGCTGGGGAAATATGGCTCGCGTTTTCACAAAGTTAGGCAGACAAATAACGATTGCAGCAAAAGAAGGCGGTTTCGATGCTGATACAAATCCTCGATTGAGGGTTTTGATACAACAGGCAAAAAAAGAAAATATGCCTAAGGAAAATGTGGAGAGAGCAATAAAAAAAGCCTCTTCGCGCGATGAGGCAGATTTTAAAGAAATGGTTTATGAAGGATATGGACCTTACGGAATTGCAATCGTAGTAGAAACAACAACCGACAATCCAACACGCACAGTTGGAAATGTTCGTAGTTATTTTAATAAACATGGCGGTTCACTTGGAACTACCGGCTCTTTGGAATTTCTTTTCGAGAGAAAATGTGTGTTTCATATTGCGAAAAAGGAGAACGTGGATTTAGATGAGATGGAGTTGGAATTGATCGATTATGGAGTTGATGAACTAAATGAATCGGAAGGTGAAAACGGAGAAAAAGAGGTTGTGCTTTATGGTGAATTTGCATCTTATTCTGCCATTCAAAAATATTTGGAAGAGAACCAATACGAGATTTTTAGTGCTGAATTTGAACGGATTCCGAATGACGTGAAAACTTTGACCGAAGAGCAACAAGCTTCTATCAATAAATTATTAGACAAATTTGAAGAAGACGACGATGTACAAAACGTCTTCCATAATATGGCTTAACATCTGTTAATGCCGTAAAAAAAAATAGCTCGATTAGTTCATAAATCAAAATTAAGCCTAACGAGAGAGATTCATAAATTTCAAGTAAAAATAAACTAATTTTATGTTTTATGGGTGATAGATGGACAAAAATTTTAGGATCGGACATTTTTTCTCATCTTATTACATTAAAGTATCTTCCTCGTTGGATGATTCTAAGTGTTGACATCTTAATTACGGTCTTCTCGTATATTATTTCCACGTCAATAATTTACAGCTTCTATGACGAACCGTTGATATTAAGAGCAAATACTCACGTTATTCCTGCTTTCACATTTATCTTTGTTCAAATCTTTTTTTACTGGTTGTTTCATACCTATTCGGGTGTTTTGCGATACTCTACACTTGTGGATACAGCTAAATTATTTTTAGCAGTTGCAATAAATGCTCTGATATTTTTGATAGCAAATTTCATTGCTGAGTATTTTTTTAATACGTATATTTACGATTACATTGCAATTTTCCTATATGGAATTTTAACCTTTTCACTACTTTTTGCTGTTCGATTAATTGTAAAAAGCAGTTTTGATTATTTCACCGTATTTGGAATGAAAATAATTCCAATAATGATTTATGGAAGTCAAAGCGATGCGATACACATTGCAACAACACTTTCTAACACGAAAAAACCAATTTATAAATTGATTGGATTTATTGATACCGAAAAAGAGGCTTTGTCTAAAATGATAATGGGTGTGAGAGTTTACAAATTAAGCAAAAACACCGTAAAAAACACTATTTCGAGGAAGGTAAAGCAGGTAATTATTTCTCCTTCCAAAATGGAGTCGGCAAGCTTGGAAGAAGATGTAGATTTATTTATTGAAAATGGAATTACACCCCTTACGGTTACACCGATGAGTGTTGGAAAAGATGATTCCAAAAAAACAACGCATACCATTAAATCAATTCAAATTGAAGATTTATTGGAGCGCTCGCCCATTAATATATCTACTGAAAACATTTCTAATCAGATTAAAAACAAAGTAATTTTAATTACCGGTGCAGCAGGTTCAATTGGTTCGGAAATCGTGAAGCAAGTAATTAAATTCAATCCAAAAAAAATAATTTTAATTGATCAAGCAGAAACTCCATTACACGATCAAATATTAAGATTGCAAAATATAAAGCATGAAATTGAGATTAAATCTTATTTAGGAGACATAAAAGATGCGTTTCGGATGGAACACATTTTTAAGAAACATCAACCTGATGTGGTTTTTCATGCAGCAGCATACAAACACGTTCCGATGATTGAGGATAACCCTACAGAAGGCATTCAAACAAATATAAAAGGGACGAAAATGTTAGCAGATTTATCTGTCAAATATAATGTAGCACGTTTCGTGATGATTTCTTCAGATAAAGCTGTGAATCCTACTAACATTATGGGTGCGACGAAACGAGTAGCTGAGATTTATGTTCAATCTTTGAATAATAAACTTATTCAAGAAGGAAAAGAAACTACGAAATTTATAACTACCCGATTTGGTAATGTTTTAGGTTCAAACGGTTCTGTAATACCATTATTTAAATCCCAAATAGAAAAAATGGGACCTCTTACAGTAACGCATCCTGAAATAATTCGATATTTTATGACCATTCCGGAAGCATGTATGTTGGTTTTGGAAGCAGGAACAGTTGGAAATGGCGGAGAAATTTATATTTTTGATATGGGTTCTCCTGTGAAAATTGTGGATCTGGCAAAAAAAATGATTCGTTTAGCAGGTTACGTTCCGGGTGTCGATATTCATATTGAATTTACAGGACTTCGTCCGGGTGAAAAATTGTATGAGGAACTTTTGAACGTAAAAGAGATAACTAAAGAAACGCATCATCCAAAAATTTTGAGTGCAAATGTTGATGCTTATGATTGCGATGAAATTATAACAAAAATTGATCAAGTAATTGAGTGCGGTTGTGATGGAAAGCGACTAAAAAGTGTTGCTCTAATAAAAGCCATTGTACCGGAATTTAATAGTAACAATCCACGATACGAAGAAATTGACAACGAACTTCTAAACTGTAAGTAATGGAATTTATATTAAGTTTTTTTTCAAAATATCCTTTTTTTGCCATTTTTATTTCCTTATTATTGGGTTATTATTTTATGCCAATAGTAATTCAAATTGCCCGTAAATATAATTTTGTAGTTAGCCCAAACAAACGTACATCACATTTAGGAGAAGTGCCCAATATCGGCGGAATCAACATTTTCTTCTCTTTTTTACTAACTGTTTTACTTATATCAAGTCCCGACATGTTAATCAATGCTCAATTTACTTTAATTGGACTTTTTGTTGTGCTAATTGTCGGTTTTATTGATGATTTGGTTGCTATTAAAGTATCTTGGAAATTAGTAGGAGAGCTTATAGCGGGTTTTTTCTTGGTAGTCATAGCCGATGTTCGGTTGGTTAGTTTACACGGCTTTTTCGGTATTTATGAATTAAATATTGTCATAAGTTATCTCCTGTCCATGTTCATCTTTATAGTGATAATCAATGCAATGAATTTAGTGGACGGAATTGATGGTTTAGCAACAGGATTAGGGATTTTGTATTCTTTGTTTTTTGGGATTTATTTTTACCTTGTTGGCGAGGTGTTTTTATCAATCGTTGCATTTGCGTTGATTGGTTCTTTGGTTGTATTTTTCTTCTTTAATGTTTTCTCAAAAGGGAGAAAGATTTTTATGGGCGATTCCGGTTCGCTGTTATTGGGATATGTTTTAAATGTGTTTGTGTTTTCATTTTGCAAGGTAAATGCAGAAGGATTAATTCCTGAGGAATACATTATGTCAGCTGCACCAGAAGTTGCTTTTACGGTGTTGATTTTGCCGCTTTTTGACACAATTAGAGTGATGATTACAAGAATTAAAAAAGGCTACTCTCCATTCAAAGCAGACAGAAATCATATTCATCATTTGCTTTTAGGATTTAATTGGAAGCACCGAAATGTTACGTTTTTCCTTTTAAGCATCTCATTTTTATTTATTTTATTTGCAATTATCGGAAGAAATTTCCCTACGGGTCTTTTAATTTCCACTACTCTTATTTTAAGTACGATTCTAACATTTATTTTATGGCATTTTGTCAATAAGAGATTGTATAATACGCCAAAATCGCAGTAACAGAATATGGTTTCAATAGAACAATTAACCGTTCGTTTTGGCAATGATGCTCTTTTAGATAATATTGGTTTTTTAATAAATCAAAAAGAAAAAATTGCATTAGTTGGGAAAAATGGGGCTGGAAAATCGACATTACTGAAAATCATTGCAAAAAAACAATCTCCATCAGAAGGAAATGTTATTGTTCCAGCCGATCTTAAAATCGGTTATCTTCCGCAGCACATGATTCACAATGAAGATACTACCGTTTTTGAAGAAACCTCAAAAGCTTTTGTTTACATAACCGAAATTGAGCAAAAAATTGAAAAATATTCAAATCAATTAGCAAGCCGTACCGATTATGATAGCAAAGAATATTTAGAAATCATTGAAAAGCACAGTCGCGCAACAGAACATTTTCAAATAATCAACCCCGGTAATTTTAGTGCTGAAATTGAAAAAACTTTAATTGGTTTGGGTTTTAAGCGTTCAGACTTTAACAGGCTTTGCTCCGAATTTAGTGGTGGTTGGCGAATGCGTATTGAATTGGCAAAAATTCTTCTGCAACTTCCCGATTTGTTGTTGCTTGACGAGCCAACAAATCATTTGGATATTGAATCCATTCAATGGTTGGAAAATTTCTTAAAAAATTCCGGAAGTGCTGTTTTAATGGTTTCTCACGATAGAGCTTTTATTGATGCCGTAACTACTCGAACAATTGAAATTTCACTCGGAAAACTATATGATTACAACGTAAATTATTCAAAATACATTGAATTAAGAAAAGAGCGATACGAACAACAAGTCAGAGCTTACGAAAATCAGCAAAAATTAATACAAGATACAGAAGATTTTATCGAAAAATTTCGATACAAAGCCACAAAAGCAGTGCAAGTGCAATCACGTATAAAACAACTCGAAAAAATAGAACGAATAGAAATTGATTTAGAAGATACATCAAGATTGCGATTGAAATTTCCTCCTGCTCCTCGTTCCGGAACAATTCCGATCGAAATAGAAAATTTATCAAAAGCGTATGGAAACAATTTAATTTTAGATTCCATTGGGCTTATCATAAATCGAGGAGAAAAAGTAGCTTTTGTTGGAAAAAACGGCGAAGGAAAATCGACCCTCATTAAATGTATTATGAATGAAATAAACTATTCCGGCATTCTTAAAACAGGGCATAATGTCAAAATTGGTTATTTTGCACAAAATCAAGCTTCTTTGTTGGACGAAAACAAAACTGTTTTTGAAACCATTGACGATGTAGCCATTGGTGATATTCGTACTAAAATTCGGGATATTCTCGGATCTTTTATGTTTGGTGGTGAAGCTTCCGATAAAAAAGTGCAAGTTCTTTCAGGAGGTGAACGCAGCCGATTAGCAATGATTCGATTGCTTTTAGAACCTGTTAATTTACTTATTTTAGACGAACCAACCAACCATTTGGATATGCGATCCAAAGATATTTTGAAAGATGCAATCAACAATTATGATGGAACGGTGATTGTGGTTTCGCACGATAGGGAATTTTTAGACGGCTTGGTAACAAAAGTATATGAATTTAGTGGGAAAAAAGTAAAAGAACATCTCGGAGGAATTTATGATTTCTTACAACAAAAAAAGATTGAAAACTTAAACGAATTGGGCATTCAAACTCCTTCTATTAGCTCAAATTCGGAAAATGTGAAACAAAATTCACCATCGGGAGGAAAAGAAACGTATGAAGCACGCAAAGAACTGAATAGGAAAATCCGAAAAATAGAAAAAGATGTTGAATCTACTGAAAATGAGATCGAAACTATAGAAAATATAATTGCTGAAATGCAATCGCAACTCGAACTTCCCGAAAAAGCATCGGATGTTGATTTTATACAATTATTGGAGAAAAAAGGACGCGATTTGGAGCATAAAATGTACGAATGGGAATTGTTAAATGAAAGTTTATCAGAACTGAAAAAACAAGATATTTAACCGTATCAAAAAAAACGTTATTTTAAAATGGAAAAGCAAAAAAGCATTTTATATCTTATCCCAACGACATTAGGAGATACTCCATTTCCGAAACTTTTTCCGCCCGATAATGTAAAAATTATCTCTTCACTGCGGTTTTTTATTGTAGAAAATATTCGCTCTGCACGCCGTTTTATAAAAAGCTGTAATTCTGAAATAATAATTGATGATCTCACTTTTTTTGAACTAAATCAACACACCAAAGCGGAGGATATTATCAGATTTATAGAACCGTTGAAGTCGGGGCAAAAAATGGGAGTAATTTCAGAAGCAGGTTGTCCTGCAGTAGCCGATCCGGGTTCAGACATTGTGGCGGCAGCACATCAAATTGGGGCAAAAGTTGTTCCTTTAATTGGACCTTCTTCTATTTTGCTCTCATTGATGGCATCGGGTTTTAACGGTCAAGGATTTACTTTTTTAGGTTATCTTCCCATTCAGCAAACCGAGCGAATAAAAACCCTTAAAAAGTTGGAAAATCGGATTTATTCTGAAAACCAAACACAAATATTCATCGAAACACCTTACAGAAATATGAAGATGCTCGATGATATTATGGCGACTTGCCAACCAAACACAAAACTTTGTATCGCAGCTGACATTACGCTCGAAACTGAATTTATTCAAACAAAAACCATTTCGGAATGGAAAAAACAAAAGCCGGAATTGAACAAAAGACCTTGTATCTTTTTGTTGTATAAATAATTAAAATTTCAAAATCACTCTTGTCATTACGTTTCGTGTAGCCTGCGGATAATATCCAATGTAATGAATCACGCTTCCATCAGAAAAAGCATCAGTTGCAGCCCAACCATTTGCAATATATTCTTTGTTAAAGATATTATTTACAAATAGTTGTAAACTTACTTCTCCATTTCCAAGTTTAGAAAATGTATAATTGGCAAGAAAATTACTTGTAAAATAAGAAGGTAACGATTTTTCATCGTCAGATGTATTGTCTAAATATTGTTTTCCTACATATTTTCCCAATAAACTAACGTAGAAATGTGTATTTGGCTGATACGTTAAATTGATACCGCTTACAATTTCTGGCGAAAAGGAGATATTAGTTGTTTTGAAAATTACTTCATTTTGAAGTTGACTGGCTCCGTTCATCACACCGTTGTAATCATTCAAATTATCATAGACATCATAATAAGCAGTATAATTTTTAATTTTATTTTTACTAAATGTAGCATTTGCCGAAAGTTGTAATTTATTATTCCACATCGGAAGGAAAAACTCCAATTCGATTCCGGTACGATAAATATCTTTTACGTTTTCTAATATTTTATATCCAATATCGCTCAATCGACCTGTTTGCACCATTTGATTGTCATAATCCATAAAATAAAAATTTATT
>JBDHYS010000020.1:0-10562 GCA_039811505.1 Paludibacteraceae bacterium
TGATGACAAAAGAAAATCTTATCACGACATCACGAACAACCAATTTAGAAGAAGCTGCCGATATTTTACAACATTATAAAATCGAAAAACTTCCCGTGGTGGACGAATCGAACAAGTTAATCGGTTTGCTTACCTACAAAGACATAACCAAAGCAAAAGACAAACCGATGGCAAGCAAAGATAGTCAAGGTCGGTTGCGGGTAGCAGCAGCAGTGGGAACTGCACCCGACACATTGGAAAGATTGAAAGCATTGGTCGAAGCAGGAGTAGATGCGGTTGTTATTGATACAGCTCACGGACATTCAAAAGGGGTAATCGAGACACTGAAATTAGCCAAACAACATTTTAAAGATATTGACATTGTGGTAGGAAACATTGCAACTGCCGAAGCTGCATTGGAATTGGTGAAAGCCGGTGCCGATGGAGTAAAAGTAGGAATTGGTCCCGGATCAATTTGCACCACTCGCGTGATTGCCGGTGTAGGCGTTCCGCAACTTTCGGCTATTTATGAAGTGGCAAAAGCATTGCAAGGAACTGGAGTGGCGGTGATTGCTGACGGCGGAATCCGCTATTCGGGCGACATTGTAAAAGCATTGGCTGGTGGAGCCGATTCCATTATGGCAGGGTCTTTGCTTGCCGGTGTGGAAGAAAGTCCGGGAGAAACCATTATTTTTGCAGGTCGAAAATTCAAATCCTATCGTGGAATGGGCTCACTTGAGGCGATGGAAAAAGGTTCAAAAGATCGCTATTTTCAAGATATGGAAGACGATATTAAAAAATTAGTTCCCGAAGGAATTTCGGCACGCGTTCCGTTCAAAGGGACACTTTACGAAGTTATTTATCAGCTAATAGGCGGTTTACGTGCCGGAATGGGTTATTGTGGAGCACACACAATCAGCGAACTTCACAACGCAAAATTCACTCGAATAACGAATGCCGGAGTGGTGGAAAATCATCCGCACGATGTTACAATTACAAGTGAAGCTCCCAATTATAGCCGCGGTGAATAGATTTTACAGTATAGAAAATTTTCACACTATTTTTAATTATACTTTTTTCTCAAAATAAGCGTTTAATAATGCACAACTAATTTTTATTTTTAAGATTTTATTATGAAAAAACTGATTGCATTTTGTTTTATTCTTGGTTTTACAACACTTCTTTCGGCTTCAAACAGTACCGAAGACCCGACATTAATGACTATCAATGGAAAAAATATTTCGTTGTCGGAGTTTGAATATATCTATAACAAAAACAACTCTAACAATGTGATAGACAAAAAAACATTGAGCGAATATGTAGATTTATTTGTAAATTTTAAACTAAAAGTGGAAGATGCTATTTCGCAAGGTCTTGACACAACTGCTGCTTTCAAATCGGAATTTGGAATGTACAGAGATCAACTTGCAGAGCAATATCTTAACACCGACAAAGAAGTGGAATCGCTTGTGGCAGAAGCATACAACAGAACAAAAGACGAACTAAAAGTGATGCATCTTTTGGTCAGAATACCTGAACCTGGCACATCAAATGACACTTTAAGTGCCTACAACAAAATTATGAGTTATTATAAAAGAGCTCTGAAAGAAGATTTTGAAAAATTGGCACGTGAAGTTTCAGAAGACCAAAGCGTAGTTCAAAACGGTGGTTTAGTCGGTTGGATTTCTGCATTCAGAACTCCTTACACATTTGAAACGATGGCTTACAATACTCCTGTTGGCACTGTTTCAAAACCTGTACGCACTTTTATAGGTTATCATTTGGTGAAAGTGGTAGAAAAACGTCCTTCGCAAGGTGAAGTAAAAGTTGCACACATCTTATTGATGGATGAAAATCAAGATGCAAACGGAACTTTAGATATAAAAAACAGAGTAGATTCTATCTACAATGAATTAAAAGCAGGTGCAGATTTTGGAGAATTGGCAGAAAAACATTCACAAGATCCGGGAAGTGCTTCAAACAAAGGAGAACTGCCTTGGTTTGGTAGCGGACAAATGATTCCTGAATTTGAAAAAGCGTCCTTTGAATTGAAAAACAAAGATGATTTTTCCAAACCAATTAAATCGCAATTTGGTTGGCATATTATCAAACTTATAGGCAAAAAACCTTTACAAAGCAGAGAAGAATTAGCCGAGCAACTATCCAATCAGGTAAAACAAACCGATCGTAAAGACAAAATCAACGAGCAATTTGCCAACAGACTGAAAGCGGAATATAATTTTTCTGAAACAAAAGAGGGATTACTTGTATTCCAACAACTTGCAGAAGAAAACGCTCCATCCGATTCACTTTTCAAAGAAAAATTGAAAGTTATCGCTGCCGCTCCTAAAACGCTATTTTCTTACGGGAATAAAACAGTAAATCAAGCTGATTTTGCCGATTATCTTGAGAAAAACTCTTATTTAAGAGGTTTACGAAGTGATTTCATTACCTCATCTTACAATAATTTTGTAGCAAAAAAACTGAAAGAATACGAAATCAGTCAGTTGGATAAAAAGTATCCCGATTACAAAAATCTTGTTCAAGAATACCACGATGGAATTTTATTGTTTGAAGTGATGAACCAACAAGTTTGGGATAAAGCGACAAAAGACACGGAAGGTTTAACAGCATTTTTCAACACGAACAAAGCAAAATACAATTGGGTAAAACCGCACTACAAAGGACGCATTATCCACGCAAAAGACAAACGAACATTGAAATTGGCAAAAAACATTGTTAAAAAAGCCAACAACGACTCGATTGATAAATATTTACATCATCGTTTAAATGACTCGGTGCAATATGTGAAAATTGAAAAAGGACTTTGGAGTGAAGGAGACAACAAAATCATTGATTCTCAAATATTTAAAAAAGAGAAAATCACTCCTGCAAAAGAGTATCCTTTCTTTTTCTTAAACGGTAAAAAAATTAACAACCCGGAAACGTATTTAGATGTGAGGGGCGTGGTAACTTCCGAATACCAAGATTATTTGGAAAAAGAGTGGATTCAATCTTTACGCTCCAAATATCCTTATGCAGTTGATGATAAAATTCTTCAAAAAGTAAAAACAAATTAGCAACAAAAAAGCTGACGCAATTATCGATATATCTGATAATTGTGTCGGTTTTAAATCATATTACACAACGCAACAAAGTCTGATTTTTTTGGTTTTTTAATGAAAAAAACGGTCTATTTATTACTTATTTTATCTCTCTTTTCTTGTAAAAAAGAGACAGCTTTCAACTCCGAAAAAACGCCCATTCTTGAAGTTGCCGGTAAGTTTTTATACAAAGATGAGATTGATAAAATTGTACCGTCAGATGCGTCTGTAATTGACAGTGCCGACATTGCAGAACGATACATAAAAAGGTGGGTTACAGATGTTTTGATGTTTGAAAATGCACAGCGAAACATTAATAATTTGACTGAAATCAACAAATTGGTAGAAGAATATCGGAAATCGTTGATTATTCACGAGTACGAACAAGCGTTGGTAAGGCTCCATGTGAGCGACAAAATAAAAGAATCAGAAGTTGAGGAATTTTACAATCAGTATAAATCACAATTGGTGGCAAAAGAGAATCAGATAAAAGGGATTTTGTTAATTTTGCCAAATGAATCACCCAAACTTGATGATGTGCGAAAATGGGTGCGGACAATCAATTCTGAATCGTTGGAAAAAATAGAAAAATACAGCTTACAACACGCAGTAAGCTTTGATTATTTCAACAAATGGACTTCTTTTTCGGAGATAAACAAAAAAATTCCTCTTCAAATTGAAAATTCACGCGATTTTCTCCAATCTACCAAACACAAAGAGATAAGCGATAGCACTAAAACATACTTTCTATCCATTCAAGATGCCATTTTAGTAGGACAAATTGAACCCTACGACTTAGCACACGATAAAGTTTTTACAATCTTGCTCAACAAGAAAAAAAATGATTTTATAATCGGTTTTGAAAAGGAAGTTTACAACGATGCTTTACGCTATGACGACATAAATTTCTTTAACAAATAATTTGTTTTTATTATTCTCAATCGCAATTTGAAACTCAAAATATGAAAAGAACAAGACTTATTACACTTTCACTGCTCACAATTTCGATTATTACTTTTGCTTCGTTCACAAATCCAACAAAAAACATCATAGACGAAGTGATTTGGATTGTAGGCGATGAGGCAATTTTGAAATCGGATATTGAAGCCATTATTCAAGATGCAGCCATTCGCAACATCCCCATTGAAGGCAATCCATATTGTCTTTTTCCAGAACAAATTGCCATAGAAAAACTCTATTTGCATCAAGCTGCCATTGACAGTATTACGGTAAATGAGAGTGGAATTATCGAAATGGCAGATAGAGATATCGATGCGTATGTTGCCAATGTGGGCTCAATTGCCAAAGCAGAAGAGTATTTGCATAAACCGATTTCACAATTAAAGGAAGAAATGCGTGAACGGTATCGAAACCAAAGTATAGTGCAGCAAATGCAACACGAATTGGTAAAAAACATCGAAGCTACGCCTGCCGAAATTAGAAGATACTACAGCAGCAATAGCGGCGATAGTCTTCCCACTATTCCGGCACAAGTTGAGTTGCAAGTACTTTCTCTAAAACCACACGTTCCGTTGGATGAAATTAACCGGACAAAAGAGAGATTGCGAGAATTTACAGAAAGAGCTAATAAAAATCCGGGCGATTTCAGCACGTTGGCACGTCTTTATTCTGACGACAAAGGAAGTGCAATGCAAGGTGGAGAATTAGGATTTGCAGGAAGAGGCGTTTACGATCCCGATTTCGCAACTGTAGCATTTAATTTATCAGACCCCAATCGAATTTCAAAAATCGTGGAAACTCAATTTGGATTTCATATCATTCAGTTTATTGAAAGAAGAGGCGACAGAATAAATGTAAGACATATTTTGTTGAAGCCAAAAGCATCAGCCGAAGACAAAGAAAAAGGAATGAAACAATTGGATTCAATTGCAAATCAAATACGGGAAGAAAAAATCACTTTTGAACAAGCTGTAATGAGTTTTTCTGAAGATAAAAACACCCGAATGAACGCCGGTTTGATGATGCGACCTGATCCTTATACACGAAGCATCACTTCAAAATTTGAATACCAAAATTTGCCACCCGAAATTGCAAAAGTTGCATACAATATGAATGTGGGCGAAGTGTCAAAAGCATTTACGATGATTGATGAAGCAACCGGAAATGAAGTGATAACAATCATTAAAATCAAATCAAAAATTCCAACTCACAAAGCAAACGTAAAAGACGATTATCAGATTGTAAAAGCAATTTTGGAAGACAAAAAGAAATCCGATTTTCTGAACGATTGGATCAAGAAAAAACAAAAAGAAACTTACATCAGTATTCAACCCAAATACAGAGATTGTGAATTTGAACATCCGGGTTGGATAAAATAAAAGCGATTGTTTTCAATCATTTATGAGTAAAATATTTAGAAAATACAATTGGATTAAGGCAGCTTTCATTTTGATGGCTGTTTTGCTGTTTATTCCAACAATCGAATCACAAAGAATCAAACCAAAACAACTTCGTGAAGATATTCTGGAACAACAATCGAAAGAAAAATCTCCCGAAGTAAAAAAACAAAAAAAGAAACGGATTGAACCGCCAAAAACGGGAACTTCTACCCTAAAACCAGCCAATCCGACTGCAAATAAAAATGCGACAATCGTAAATTTAGAAAAAAGCGATGTTCTCTTTTATGATCAAGCAAAAAATGCCAATATGCAGATTTTAAAAGGAAACGTCCGATTTAAGCACGACAACGCTCTACTTTATTGTGATAGTGCCCATTTCAATGATTTGGCAAACTCTTTTGACGCCTTTGGGAATGTGAAAATAGTGCAAGGAGATACACTCACAATTTACGGTGATTTTCTCAATTATGACGGCAATACAAAGTTGGCTATAGTTTGGCGAAACGTAAAACTCATCAATCGAAAGACAACTTTAACGACCGAAATGCTCTATTACGACCGAGCAATTGATTTATCATATTACAATAGTGGCGGAGTTGTAAAAGATGGACAAAACACGTTAATTTCAATGTGGGGTCAATATTCTCCCAGCACAAAAATGGCTCTTTTCAAAGACAATGTGAAGATGATAAATCCCGATGCTACACTCACAACGGACACTTTGAAATACAACACGAGCAATTCAATAGCCGACATTGTTGGAAATTCTTTGATTGTGTATAAAAATGAAACCGACATTTACAGTCAGCGCGGTTGGTTCGACACAAAACAAGACCGCATGATGCTTTTAGACAGATCGTTAGTTGAACAAAATGATGGAAAAACACTTATCGGCGATACAATTTTTTATGACAAAGAAAAAAAATACGGAGAGGCTTTTTCAAACGTTGAATTAAATGATCCGGAACAAAAAACGACTCTTTTTGGACATTTTGTTTCGTATGACGAGATAAAAGAGATTGGTTTAGCAACAGATTCGGCACTTTTTGTAGATTGGTCATCGCGTGATTCGCTGTTTTTAAGCGCCGACACGCTTTACACGTTCAAAGATTCACTTCCGGACGATTCAATTGCACAAAATAATCTGAAAGGATTTAAAAACGTCCGATTTTTCAGAAAAGATTTTCAAGGAATGTCGGATTCTATCACCTACTCCACTCGCGATTCGGTTTTGTACCTTCTCGGACTTCCCGTAGTTTGGTCAGAAAAAAATCAGTTGATGGGACAAAAAATAAGTGCATTTACCAAAAACCAACAAATAGAACGAGTCCGGATCGAACAATCAGCAATTGCGATTCAAAAAGATACATTACTCTATTTCAACCAATTATCCGGAAAGGAGATAATTGCCCATTTGGATAGTGGCAAACTTCAGCGAGTCTATGTCAATGGAAATGCCGAAACCATCTATTTCCCAAAAGACGATAAAACGGGCGATTTTATTGGTGTCAACAAAACTATAAGTAGCTACGTTACAATGTATCTTAAAGACGAGCAAGTAGATAGAATTGTGCTGACAACAGCTTCGAGCGGCACAATGTATCCGTTGGAAGATATGGAAGAGAACGATTTGTATCTTCGCAATTTTTATTGGTACGAAAACGAACGCCCCAAAAGCAAAGAAGATTTATTTACAAAATTTGACAGAACTCCACCTCCAAAACGGAAAGAAAGCACAAAGAAACCAAATTTTCCGGGTAGTAAAAATGATGAGGGCGATAGTGAATCTACTACTCAACGAGATACAAACCAGAACAATCCATCAACGAATAATTTTGACACGAGTGGAGGAAATAGAAATTTAGACACTTCAAATCCGACCAATAGAAGCCAACAAAGAGGAGGTATAAATTTAAAGCAAATACAAAAATAGACATTCTAAAACATAGGAAGTTAATGCTCTTCTTTAAGTTTAATCTAACAGGCTATTAGTTTTTAGTTTTCCCGATAAATCGGGATCTTCACTTCGTTCGATTAGTTTTTAGAACTTAAAACCCTTTTTTCTTTTTCATCTTCTTTTAGCCCTAACAGGTTTTGGAAACCTGTTAGGGTTGAATTATATTTATAAAAAAACCTACAAAAAGGAGCCTTAACTCTTTTCTGTAGGTAATTTCTTGTGTAAATCTCATATACAATTGATTTACATTGCGGTTTGTGGTACCACCAGGAATCGAACCGGGGACACAAGGATTTTCAGTCCTTTGCTCTACCAACTGAGCTATGGTACCATTATTCTCCTTTTGCGAGTGCAAATGTACTGCTATTTTTTGAAATACCAAAATATTCTAATAAAATATGGGAAAATATTATTCTAACTATTGTCTTTACTTTAATTCTAAGTTGTAGGTATGCGTATTATGATTTTTTCAAACTGTCTAAGCATAAATAAATTTTAAACGAGATAATAGGTTTTTGAAAATATCCTTCTAAGATTTTTGTTATTATTCCTATATTTTGACTATAAAAATGTAACTTTGTAGTTTACTTCTTTACATAACAGTACAATTACGATGAAAAAATTGGTTAATATTACTTTTTCTCTTCTTCTAAGTCTTGTTTTCATACCATCAACTTATGGTGAAGTTCCAGCCGGATATTATTATCAGGCACAGGGAAAAACAAAATCGGCACTAAAAACAGCATTAGCACAAATAGCTGCACCTACAAAAGTTTTATCCTATGGCTCTGGATACGGTGCAACTTGGGAAGGGTTTTACAATACAGACCGCAATTTCACTAACAATTCAGTCATTGATATGTATTCACCAATCGTAAGAATGTTTAGTTTATTTAATGCTGTTGATGGAATGCACATTGAACATTCGCTTCCAAAAAGTTGGTGGGGTTCGCATGAAAACTACGCATACAAAGATTTATTTCATCTTTATCCTGCTGACGGAATCACAAACTCTACCAAAAACAATCTTCCTCTTGGAGAGGTTTTTGGTACTCCTAATTTTGATAACGGTGTTTCAAAAATCGGGAAAAATGGATTTGGGAATTTTTATGATGGCGGTTCTTTTGAGCCGGCAGATGAATACAAAGGTGATTTTGCTCGATCTTATTTATACATCACAACGATTTATGAAGATCTTGATCATCTTTGGAATTCTCCGATGATGAACAACAACACTTATCCTGTTTGGAAACCTTGGGCAAGAGAATTGTTATTAAAATGGCATCGTGAAGATCCGGTGAGCGACAAAGAAAAAGCAAGAATCGAAGCAGTTTATGCCATTCAAGGAAATAGGAATCCATTTATTGATTATCCTGATTTGGTAGAATATATTTGGGGTGCAGATACATTAAAAACCTACCCTTTTCCAGTAGAAACCAATCCTTTTTTGATTTTACCAAAGCAAAATACCATAATTGATTTTGGTGTTATTCTTCAAAACAGCACAAAATCCTTTCAGCTTGCAATTCATGGTGTAAACCTCACAAGCGATTTATCATTATCGATAAAAAATAATTCACAAGCATTTCGACTTGTTGCCAACACGGTATCAAAAAATGCAGCACTAAATGGGACACAGGTTGAATTACAATTTTCGCCAACCAATGCCGGTGCGTATCAAGATACATTAATAATTTCATCAGGAGGTTTGTTTACTCCTATTTCTATTCCTATTTCAGCACACGCAACGTCCAAATTTGCAGTTCTCGAACCACTCAATGTAACTTCATCAAGCGGACGGCTGGAATGGATTGCAATGCCAAACGCAAACGGTTATGTTCTGAATGTTTTCAAAGGCGATAAAGTTGCCGGAGATTTAATCATTTCAGGTTATGTGGAAGGTTCGAGCTGGAACAAAGCGATAGAAATTTACAACGGCACGGGAAAAGATGTCGATTTATCACACTATTCTTTGCAAAAACAATCAAACGGAATGGGTGCATTTGGCTCAACACTTAATTTATCGGGAATTTTACCTCATAAAAGTTCCTATTTAATTGTGCACAAAAATGCTACATTAAGCGGATTAATCTCAAAAGCTTCTCTCATTACGGAATCGGTTCTTGAATTTAACGGGAATGATGCGATAGAACTCGTAAGAGAAGGAATTTCTATTGACAGAGTGGGATTTGCAGATGCAGGAGCAGATGTTATCTGGGGAGTCGATTTATCTTTGCAGCGAAAAAGCAATATAACGCACCCTCAATTAAATTTCAATCTTTCAGAGTGGAATGTTTTACCAATTGATGCTGTTGATTTTCTTAAAAATCACACTATGGATTTGTTGATTGGCGAGCCAATTTCTATTTTGAACAAACAAGTTGGAAGCATTGCGAATTATACTATCACAGGATTAAAACCATCGTCAACTTACACTTATACTGTGGAAGCTATTTTATCCGATAAAAATGTAAAAGCTGTCAATTCAGCACAAATAAAAACTTTAGCTCCCGAAATTCCCGTCATAATGGAACCATACGATATTACTTCAAATAGTTTTGTTGCAAGTTGGGAAAAAAGTCCGTTTGCAGACTACTATTTATTAGATGTGTTCAAATACGTTGGAGCCGGAAAAATAGTAATTAACGAAGAATTTAATAATATAGGAACGAATGGAAGGCCACTTCCGGAGGGTTGGACCGGAACAGCAAGTGGAAATTACACCACCGCCGCAAGTTCTGGGAATGCAATTCCTTCTATCAGTTTGAAAAGTAACGGAGAATGGTTGCAAACGCCTGTTTTTCCTGCAAACATTTCTTATTTGAAATTTATGTACCGTTTTCCATCGGCCGCAACGGGTTCATCGTTTGTGGTGGAAGGATTTAACGGCAATTCATGGCAATTAATCAATAAATTTGATTACAGTGGCACCACAGCAAAATCTTATCCAGAATTTAATTTTAGCAGTGAGCAAAACATTCGATCTATCCGATTTACGTACAATAAATCGGCTGGAAACTTAGCTATTGATGACATTCAAATTCATTATGGTCAGGAAGATTTGGAATTTATACATCAAGACAAAACGGTCAATAACGAAATGTATGAAGTAAGCAATTTGCAACCTGCAACGTCTTATAATTATAGAGTAAGAAGCGTTCA
>JBDHYS010000021.1:0-10418 GCA_039811505.1 Paludibacteraceae bacterium
GAATTAGATCCTCATTATCATTTAGCTGCAATAAATATTTTTTACAAAGCAATTGAAATTGCAGATGTGAATGGATTTAAATCTGAATTTCCCGCATCGTATCTCAAAACTGTTGAAGATATGATTATGGCAACTGTAAACTACTCTTTCCCTAATTACCAAAATCCATGTTTTAGCGATGCCAAATTGCATGATAAGAAAGAGATGTTGGGTAATTATAAGAAATGGGCAAAAGTTTTCCCTAAAAACAAAGTAATTACATACATGGCAACAGAAGGAAGAAAGGGAGAACTTCCTACTTATCTTTCAAATGCCTTGAAAACTTCCGGATTCTACATTTTTAGAAATGGATGGAAAGAAGATGCTACTGTAATGGTGTTAAAAGCTGGACCTCCTGCTTTTTGGCATAATCAACCCGACAATGGAACTTTTGAATTGTACATAAACGGTCGTAATTTCTTCCCTGATGCCGGAAGTTACGTTTACGGAGGTAGCGATGAAGTACTTAAAGAACGCGATTGGTTCAGACAAACAATGGTTCATAAAACAATGACATTGGACAATGCTAACTTAGAACAAACCGATACAAAAAATTTAGTATGGGATATTGACAATCCAAATCTTGAAAAATTAGTGATAGAAAATCCAAGTTATTCAGGATTAACACATCGCCGTGCTGTTTTCTTTGTAGATAAAAAATTCTTTGTTATTGTGGACGAAGCCTACGGAGATGCAAAAGGAGACGTTGCTATTCACTATCAATTAGGAGAGGGCAAAGTAAACACCGACACAAAAAACTTCCAAGTAAATACACTTTTTAACGATGGAAACAACATCACAATGAAAGCATTTGGAAGTAAAAATATGAGTTTTGAAAAAGAAGAAGGTTGGGTTTCTTATGCTTACCGTCAAAAAGTTGAGCGTCCTGCATTTGCTTACAAAGTAAACAAAGCCGATGATTCTCCTGTGAGATTTATTACTGTTATTTATCCAAACAACACCAAATCTCCAAAAATTGATGCTAAATTTTCACAAAAAGCAATGCAAACAAACAACGTTGGAGTTCAAGTAAAAATAGATAAAAAGCAATATGATTTACAAGCAAATTGGTAAATATACAATGATAGCAGCTTCTGCTGCTATCATTGATTTAGCTCCACTTTATGCTGAACGTCCAAACATTATTCTAATAATGACCGATCAGCAAACAGCTGATGCGATGAGTAATCGCGGAAATCCGTATGTAAAAACACCCGGAATGGATATGTTGGCTGACGATGGAATCACATTTACTAATGCTTATTGTTCTTATCCTTTAAGCGGTCCATCGAGAGCAAGTTTGTTCACTGGAAAAATGCCCGTTGAACTCAATGTAAAAGACAATGACGATCCACTTCCAGAGAAAGACAAAGCTACAAATCTTGGTTTTATGATCGCCAATGCCGGCTACGAGACATTGTATGCGGGAAAATGGCACGTTCCAACAATTGACATTCCCGATGGCGAATTTGGATTTAGAAAAATAGCCGGAATGAATGATGTTGTGTTGGTTGAAAATATCAAACACGAATTGGCAGCAAAACGAGAAAAACCACTTTTTTTAGTTGCTTCCTTTTTAAATCCGCATGAAATTTGTGAATATGCACGCTCACAAACATTACACTATGGAGAAATTGACATTCCAAACAATGCAAAACTTCCCGCACTTCCAAGTAATTTTAATGCTACTAAAGGATTGCCCGAAAGCATCGATTTGCATAAAAATATGATGCTTCGACTTTACCCTACAAGAAATTACACAAGAAATGATTGGCGAAAATATCTGTATTCTTATTACAGATTAGTAGAGCGAGTGGATAATAGAATTGTTGATTTAATAGCAGAACTTAAAAAAAATAATCTCTACGATAATTCGCTCATTATGTTTGTAAGCGACCATGGCGATGGAGTTGCGGCTCATCAATGGAATCAAAAAAGGGCACTTTTTGAAGAAGTAATCAATGTTCCACTAATTGTGAAACTTCCAAAAAACGAGAAAGGTTTAGCCGCAGGTTCTACATCGAGTGCTTTGACCAATATTGGATTGGATATTTATTCAACACTTTGTGATTATGCCAACGCAACTTCTCCATCTGATAGAAACGGAAAAAGTATGCGTACAGTTTTATCGGGAGAATCGGATAAATTACACGATCACATTTCCATCGAAACACATTTAGACGGAGTGAATATACGCGGTTGGTGTGTGATTGAAGGAGATTATAAATACGTTTATTACAGAATTTTCAAAGATAAAGAGCAACTTTTCAATATTAAAACAGACAAGGGAGAAACAAAAAACTTAATTGCCAATCCTAAATTTGAAAACAAAAAGAAAGAGATGCGACAACGTATGCTCGAATATGCAAAGAAAACAAACGACACGATGCTAATTAAAGATATGAATTTTTAAATTTATTCTTTGTTTGAAGAGTAAGCCAATTATCAAAAAACTATGCAGCGCAATCTATTAAAATACAGCCTTTTATTTGCATTTTCATTTATTAGTATTCTAATTTATGCTGGCGATATTTATTCGTTTGAAGATGGCGTAATTCCGTCTGATTTCTCCACAACAAAAGGAACGCTTTCTGTAAAAAGCGACAAAGGAAAATTAGGAGAAAAATCATTACAATGGAATTGGACTTCAAATGATGTGTTTTCCGCATCTCCACAATCTATGAGAACGCCAAGTGTAACTTCTACTGGTGGAATTACGGTGTGGATTTACAATGAAACGCCCATAAACGATAAGATTACACTCCGATTTTATGAGTTCGAAAATTCAACAACAGACAGAAGTTGTAAAATCGATTTCAATCTTAACTTTAAAGGTTGGAGATGTCTTTGGGCACGTTTCAGACCCGATATGAATCATACCGGTTATACGTTAAGAACTATGAAGTGGGAAGCTCCAAAATCAGGAAGTGGTACAATTTTAATAGATTATCTTGAGTTTGTTGACAATGTTTCTTGGGAACGAATTTCTGATATGCAATACACGCTCAAAAACACTTCAGATTTAGAAGATTTTGTGGCTGCAAGAAATAATATTCCAACGCAATTCAACGGAAGTGTTACAGAGTCACAACGCTCTGCTTTCAACACTATCAAGCAACGAGTGGACGAATGGTTCTATGGAACAGGAAATTTTGAAAACAACTCTTATTATAAAACAAGAAAAAACGCATTTAACACGTATGTAAAAAATGCAACCAACAAAAAATCACAAATTCAACTTTCACGACAAGAAAATGGAACTGTGAATGGAGATGGATTATTCCCAATGGATTTTCACAATCAAACCATTGACGGTGTGAAAGTGCGTTCTTTCAGAGAAATCAATGAGGGATTCTTAGTTCAATTAGCATACGATGCAGTTATCAATCAAAATCAAAATTCAAAAGAATTGGTTTTAAATATTTACGATTGGTACGATGATCAAGGTTTTTCTGATGGAAGCGGATTAGGACGTCTCCGATTTGAAATGTTACGCAGTTCAGGATATTATTATGCGTTTTATATGATGCGTGATTTATTCAACAACGAACAGCTCAATCGAATTATCAATACAAACAAATGGTACACATTATTCGGTAAATTATACCAAACTCCCGAATACAAAGGCGAAACAGCCGATATGATTCGTGCGTTAATGCTACCAAAGCTATTCACTGTCCTTGCGACACCCGATGAAACCGAACGGACAATTGCCATGCAAAAATTTGTAGATTACGTAAACAATGCAATTGCAATTGCACCCGGTTATTTAGGAACTTTCAAACCCGATTATTCCGGCTATCACCACCGTGGAGCATACTACAACGCCTATTATTCCGAAGCATTGTATATAGGTTCTTTAATCTATTCATTTCTTGTTGATACTCCGTTTGAACTCAGTCAAGAAACATACAATAATCTGAAAAATGGACTAAAAACATATAGTTTTTTGTGTGCCGATTACGATATTCCGGCTGGAATCGTGGGAAGATTTCCAACACAAATACAGAATTTAGATAAAATTCTCCCTGCTTATGCTTATTTGGCACTTTCAACTTCACAACCCGATGAAGAATTGACTTCAATATTTAAAAATCATTGGCAACCCGAACAAGAACCGATGAAATCTTTTATTGGACGCGTAAGAAGTGACATTACGTTTAAAAACACAATGGGAGAAGTGGAAAAAATGGTTGAATTGGCAACTACAACCATCGAGAAAAAACCACTTGAAGAAGGAAATAAAATTATGCCTTATTCTGGTTTGCTTGTCGCACGACAAAAAGATTGGGTTTTACGTACAAAAGGATTTAGCAAATATATTTGGGATTTTGAAAGTTCTACTTCCGAAAATTTATACGGTAGATATCTTAGTTATGGACAAATTGAAGTTGCAAAATTAAACTCCACTATCCGCTCTTATCAGCCGGATAACAACGATTGGGATTGGAGTCATATTCCGGGTACAACTGTGAAATATCTCTCAAAAGAGGCGATAAATTCCAATTTGCTTCCAGACAAACATCGAAATTTTTCAGATAAAACATTTTTGGGTGGCGTTGTCTTGAATGATAATATCGCTGTGTTTTCCAACGATATGCACGATAATACGTTTGATAAAGGTTTCTATGCAAAAAAATCGGTTTTCAGATTTGACAATCTCTACTATTGTATTGGAAGTGGGATAAAAAACACAAAAGACACACCTGTCCACACCACGCTTTTTCAAAACCTGAAATTAAGTACGAGTGATGCTTTAAATATTAATGGAAACGAACTAAAAACAAACAAGGATAATCTTTCACATCCAGTTATTCAAGATAATTACAATAATACTTACATCGTAAAAGAAGGAAATGTATCCGTAAGATTTAATTCTTCATTTATTACAGCTTACATTGATCAGGGGAAGATTTTAACCGATGGTAAATATGGTTATATCATTATATTAGGAATGCAACCAAACGAATCACAAAACACCATCGAAGCTCTCGGAAACTCGTTAGAATTACTTCTAAATACAGAAAATGCTCATGCCGTTTTTCAACCATCATCAAACACCTTGGCAGTTTCAATCTTCAATCCAAGCCAATTTGAAGGTTTAAAGCAATTAAAAAGCGTCAACATCCCATCTTCTGTCGTTGTGCAAGAGCGTGGATCAGAATTAGAAGTTGCGTTTGCAGACCCCGATATGTATCGTCCAAGTGCCGAGAACAATGATAAAATTACAAATGCAATTGCAAGAGCTGAAAGTCAATCTTCAAAAATCGAAATTGAAATAATAGGAAGATATGTGAAAAGTGAGAATGACAATTCTGATGTTTCCATTCGATATAATGGAAGCAACAATACCATTTTAAGTTATGATAAATTAATAGATGGAGCAACCTACAAAGTGTTGTTGAAAAGTGAAGATTCATCTGCAAACATCACAAAAGAGAAGATTTTCAAGATAATCAAAAACAGAGAGGGTAATACATTATACATTGAAAATACCAATCAAAATACATTTGGTTATACATTGATGAACACACAAGGGAAAATTCTCCAAACATTTGAGAATATTTATTCTTCATGCAACATCAATTTAAACAACTATCCGTCAGGTGTTTACTTGCTAAAATTTAAAGATATTGACAAAGATGAGTTTTTTAAAATCTACCAGTAAAATAGCTCAAAAATAATATGAACAAAGACCTATTACTTATACCCGTTGCTACTGCTGCTCTCACATTATCATCCTGCAGTGCAGAAAAAAAAGAAATAAAGCAACCCAACATCATTTATATGATGACAGATGATCACACAACTCAAGCTATGACTTGTTATGGTGGCACTTTAATTCAAACTCCCAACTTGGACAGGATTGCAAATGAAGGAATCAGATTTGATAATTGTTACGTTACAAATGCACTTTCAGGACCTTCACGAGCGTGTATTCTCACTGGAAAATTTAGTCATGAAAATGGGTTTAAAGATAATTCTTCCACTTTTGATGGAAGCCAACAAACTTTTCCAAAATTACTTCAAAACGCAGGTTATCAAACAGCAATTATTGGAAAATGGCACTTAATTTCAGAGCCTGAAGGTTTTGATTTTTGGAGTATTCTAACCGGTTTGCACGAACAAGGAAATTACTATCAACCGGAATTTCGTGAAAACGGAGTTGACATTGTGGAGCCGGGTTATGTTACCGATGTAATTACCGACAAAACTATTCAATTTATCAAAAACAGAGACAAAACAAAACCTTTCTGCGTGATGTATCATCAGAAAGCACCACATCGAAATTGGATGCCGGCACAGAGACATTTAGGAAAGTTCAACGATGTAATTTTTCCAGAGCCAAGCAATCTTTTCGACAATTATGAAACTCGTTCAAGAGCTGCTTACGAACAAGATATGAGCATTGCACACACACTTCAAGACAGATGGGATTTGAAACTTGCTACAAAGGAAGAAATGAACGACACCACATTGAAAGATAAATACTACGAAGCATATCATAGAATGGCTCCGGAGGAACAAGCAAGGTGGGACGAGGCTTACGCACCAAGAATAAAGGAATTTAGAACAAAAAAAATGACGCCAAACGAATTGGTTCGCTGGAAATACCAACAATATATGCGAGATTATCTTGCTACAACTTTGGCAGTAGATGAAAATATTGGGCGACTTTTGAACTATTTAGAAGAAATTGGAGAATTGGACAATACAATTATTATGTACGCTTCCGATCAGGGATTTTTTCTTGGTGAACACGGTTGGTTCGACAAGCGATTTATGTATGAAGAATGTCATAAAATGCCGTTTATAATGCGTTATCCTAAAAAAATTAAAGCCGGAATCACAAGTGATGCTATGTGTATGAATATTGATTTTACCCCCACAATTCTTGAACTTGCAAATGTTCGAATCCCAAAAGACATACAAGGAGAATCACTCGTTCCAATCTTAACCAATGACGGAAAAGAACCAAAAACTTGGAGAGATTTGGTTTATTATCATTATTATGAATATCCTGCCGAACATAGCGTAAAACGCCACTACGGAATTAGGACAAAAGATTATAAATTAATTCATTTTTATAATGATATTGACGCTTGGGAAATGTACGATATGAAAAAAGACCCGAAAGAGATGAATAATGTTTATAATAACGAAGAATACGGAGAAGTAAAAACTCAATTATTGACAAGATTAAAAGAGACTCAAAAAAAATATAACGATCCAATTAACAACTAAGTAAAATAAGAAGACAATGAAAAAAACAATTAAAAAAGTATTGCTTTTATTGACAGCATCGATTTTTATGATTGCTTGTCAGAAAAATGCAGAAGAAAAAAGTGCTGATAATGGTTCAACACATCAAGCAGACGATATGAACATCTATTTTGGTGATTTGCACAACCACTGTAACATTACTTACGGACACGGTGATATGAAAGATGCTTTTGAAGCAGCTAAAGAACAACTCGATTTTGTTTCAGTAACTCCACATGCAATGTGGCCTGATATTCCGGGAAAAGAAGATGAAAGATTGGGTTGGGTTATTGATTACCACGTTCACGCATTTGACAGACTTCGTGCTGAAGGTTGGCCAAAATATGTTGCAATGACAAATGAATATAACCAAGAAGGAAAATTTGTAACATTTATTGGGTATGAAATGCACAGCATGAAATACGGAGATCACGTTGCGTTGAATTATGATTTAGATGCACCACTTGTTGAAGGCTCTTCTGTTCCCGATTTGAAGGAAAAACTCAAAGACAAAAAAGCTTTCGTAACTCCTCATCACATGGGTTATCAAGAAGGATTTAGAGGTTACAATTGGGATTTTTTTAATGCAAAAGGAACTCCGTTTGTTGAAATTTACTCACGTCATGGTTTAGCAGAAGACGATTTAGGAGATTATCCAAATCTACACGATATGGGACCACGTAATTTTGAAGGAACAATGCTTTACGGGTTAAATCAAGGGCATAAATTTGGCGTAATTGGTTCTACTGACCAGCACGCAGGTTATCCCGGCAGTTATGGTGATGGTTTAGCTGCGATTATTGCAAAAGAAAACACCCGCGAAGCACTTTGGGACGCGATGGAAAAACGACACGTTTATTGCGTTACAGGCGATAAAATAAAACTTGATTTCAGAATCAACGAGGCAATTATGGGTGATGTCATTAAAGGAAAAAAACGAAATATTAGCGTGAAAGTAGAAGGTCAAAACTATATTGATTACATAGATGTGATTAAAAATGGAGAACGCCTAACAAGAATCAATGTTCCTTTTGTAGATGAAGTTCCAAATGAAGAGACGGTTAGAGCAAAAGTAAAAATTGAATTTGGTTGGAATCGCTCAGAAGATCCAATTAATTGGTTAGGGAGTTTGAGTATTTCCGAAGGAACAATCCATTCTGTTACTCCTTGTTTTAGAGGTTCTGCATTCACTGCTCCACAAAAAGATAAAATTGGAAAAGCAGATTTGCACAAAACATTAGTGAACCGGATTGTAAATAAAACAGATAAATCTGTTGAGTTAAATATGTTTACAAAAAAGAATGACAACACATTAACACCTGCAACACAAGCAGTGATTTTAGACGTTACAATGCCAAAATCTGCTCTCTTAACAGCCGACTTCAATGGGAAACAAATTTCACATTCAATGGAAGAATTATTGGCTGGAACAAAATCACATTTTATGATTGGTTGGTTGAGTGAAGCCATTCAATTTCACAGAGCTGCTCCAGAATCAGTTTACAAAGCTGAATTTACTTTAACAGATAACAAACAGGACAAAGACACCGATTATTATTATGTTCGAGTTCGTCAGCGCGATAATAATTGGGCATTTAGTAGCGCTATTTGGGTTGAAAAAGAATAAATTTCATTTTCTAATGATAATATAAAAAGAGATGGTCAAAAAATGACTATCTCTTTTTTTTGATTAACACCATCCATATTTTTTAATAAAATAAAAAAAGGAAAACTCATTTCTGAATCTTCCTTTTTATATATGAAATAATCTAAGATGTACTTGAATTATTCTTCTTCTTTTGGTTCCACTTTAGATTGAACTTCTGGAGTTTCTTCTACAACTGCATCAGCAACTACTTCTTTCTTAAGTTCTTCTGTTACTGCTGGTTCTTCTTTTTTCTCAACAGATTCTTTAGCAGGTTTTGCTGCTGCTACTTCTTCTGTTGCTTTTTTGGACGAGCGACGCGTACGAGTTGCTTTTTTAGTTGCTTTTTCTTTCAACATGTTTTCGTTGTAATCTACAAGCTCTATAATACACATTTCGGCATTATCACCAAGTCTAAATCCGGTTCTAAGAATGCGAGTGTAACCTCCTGGACGATCCGCAATCTTTACAGAAACTTCACGAAATAGTTCGTTTACAGCTTCTTTATTTTGCAAATAGCTAAACACGGTACGTCTTGAATGTGTTGAATCTACTTTTGCCTTTGTCAATAATGGCTCGACATATACACGCAACGCTTTTGCTTTTGCCAATGTTGTTGCTATGCGTTTATGATTAATTAACGAGACAGCCATATTTGCCAACATTGCTTGTCTGTGAGAGGCAGTACGTCCTAAATGATTAAATTTTTTATTATGTCTCATTGTTTGTTATTCTTTATCTAATTTATATTTGCTTACATCCATACCAAAGTTTAGATTTAAGCTCTCTAATTTTTCTTCTAATTCTGTCAACGATTTTTTACCGAAGTTACGGAATTTCAATAAATCATGGCGATGATTTTTCACTAAATCACCCAACGTAACAACATCTGCGGCTTTTAAGCAATTAAGTGCTCTTACGGATAATTCCAAATCTGTAAGTTTCGTTTTCAACAATTGACGCATGTGAAGTACTTCTTCATCAAATTCTTCAACACTATCATTTTTAGGCATTTCTAACATGATTTTTTCGTTAGAGAACAACATAAAATGATGAATTAAAATCGTAGCCGCCTCTTTTAAAGCTTCTTTTGGATGAATAGAACCATCTGTGTCTATCTCGATAATCAATTTCTCATAATCTGTAACTTGTTCCACACGATAGTTGTCTATTGTGTATTTTACATTACGGATTGGAGTAAATATTGCATCAATCGGAATTACACCTATATCAAGATTAGAAACTTTAACATCTTCTGCTGGAAGATATCCACGCCCTTTGTTTATGGTAATATCAATAGTGAATTTTGCTGACGGGTTCATTGAGCAAATAACCAACTCCGGATTCAACACTTCAAATCCTGTAAGGTGTTTTCCTAAGTCAGCACCTTTAAATTGTTCTAATTTTTCAACTGTAATCGTAACTTTTTCACTTTCCACATCTTCCACAAGTTGTTTCAAGCGAACTTGTT
>JBDHYS010000022.1:0-10353 GCA_039811505.1 Paludibacteraceae bacterium
ACCCGAAATAATCAAACCTATGATACCGGGAATATTCAATTTACGGAGTAAAATAGGCGACAAAAGTATGATAAACAGTATCAATGAGAAAACAAGCACCGGATTCTCAAGTGGCAGATGAAACTCTTGTATAAAATTATTAAGAAAATCTGTCATATTTATTCATTTTTTTTGGTCTAACGCTCGAATATAGATACAAAAATAATAACATATTATCAGAAATCATTATTTCATTGGTTAATTACCTATAAATTTCAACAAACGGAGAATAATAATTGTTTGAAAGTGGAAAATCAATATTCTTACCAATAAATTATTTAGTTTTGTAGATTATTTTTTACTCACACCCATAATGGAATTACATATCACCAAAATCAGTCCCAAAATAGATTTCGCAACCACTACACTTAAAGGGATAGGGCAAATTATGCTTCAAGAGAATAAATGGACAGGATTGCTATTTCTTATTGGATTGTTTTTAGCAAATTGGATATACGGAATCGCAGTTTTAACAGCAGTGATTACCGGAACTTTAACTGCAAAATTATTTCGTTTCCAAAAGATGAAATCAAAAGTGGATTGTACGGATTTAGCCCTGCTTTGGTGGGTGTTGGTTTAGTTGTTGTATTCAAAGCAACTTGGTTTGTTTGGTTGTTGGTCTTGATAGGTGGAAGTTTAGCTGCTGCGATTCAACGCTTTTTTATTGCAAACAAAATTCCTGCTTATACCTTCCCATTTATCATTGTTATTTGGTGTTTTGTGTTTTTTAGCAATCAATTTTTCTCTATCCCATCATCAAATCTAACCAATTTATTCAACTTTCACGATTTCAATCAATATTTTTTCATAACAAATGGATTTGGAGAAGTCATTTTTCAAAACTTTTTTCTTTCCGGTGTTTTGTCCTTTTTGGGTGTTCTGATTTCCAATCCTTATGCGGCTATTTTTGGATTGATTGCCTCTTTTTTCGGTGCAATCATCGCTTTCTTACTCAAACAACCGTTGGAATTTATTCAAGATGGATTGTTTGGATTCAATGCTGTGTTGACGGCGATTGTTTTTGGTGGGAAAAGTCTAAAAAACATATTTTGGAGTTTTGTAGGAGTAATCATAACCATTTTCATCCATATTTTATTGGTCAAATATAACACATTAGAAATAGTTGGAGGTGTTTTTACTTTTCCATTTGTTGCCGGAACGTGGATTACTTTATTCCTACAAAAACAGGTTTTATTTCCAACGAAAAAAATAAAATAATCTTCTTCTTTAAATTAATCTGATTTAAGAATTTTTGAAGTGATTTTTAATAAAAATTGCATATATTTGTAACCTTTTTAAATTTTATCATAAAACAACTAATTATCGTTTCGACATGAAAAAATTCACTACTATTTTTATCTTATTTTTTGCTATTTGCATTACTGCTTTTGGTGGCAACGGTACAGTTGAAAATCCTTACACAGTTTCAGAAGCCATCAAAGTAAAAAATACCACACAGACTTATTATGTACAAGGATTTATCGTGGGTGAAATGCGTGACTACAGCAATGAAAAATATTTTTATGAAATTGCTCCACCATTTGGAGGAACGCTTGCTTATTTACTTGCTGACAATCCTGCTGAAATTGATTTGACAAAATGTATCCCAATACAATCAAAAGAAGAGTATGGCGATTTATATTCCAATCCGGAATTTTGGAGAAAACAAGCAGTAGCAAACGGAACAATAAAAGAATTTTACGGAATGCCCGGATTGAAAAACTTGACCGAATTTCAAATTTTGGATGCTGAACCACTTTATAACGAAGCTGCAAATTGGAATTTTTTTGAAGATTTTGACGCAAAAGGTTACACACCGGCAAGCACTCAATATACTTTTGCGGGCGGAACGTACATTGGCGATTCCGGTACTTGGCTGTTCAAAGGTGCAACTTGGGGCGACACAGGAGAAGATCAAAAATGGGAACGCGCTGCTGCTCGAATCCGCTTGACAGAAGGTGCAACAGGCGAAGCAGGATACATTCAAATGGAAGAAAATAAATCAAATGGAGTTGGATTTGTGCGATTTTGGGCAGGAAATTACGAAGAAGATACAAGCGGCGGTGCATTAGCTCTTTTTGTTTCAAACGATAACGGTGCATCGTGGGAAAGAGTTGCTCACTCTCAAAACATAACAAGAACATGGAAAGAATATGAATTTAACGTAGGTCGTCCGGGTGATTTAAGGTTACGAATAGCAAAAGACGAAACGGGTTCAAAAGGAATTAATGTGGATAAAGTGCGAATTAGTGATTATTACCAACTACCAAATGGTGTAGAAAACACAAAGTCGGACACATATTCTATTCTTTCAAATAAAAATGGAATTGCAATCCATATCTCAGAAAATACACTTTTATCCGTGTTTTCTGTTTCCGGTGAATTAGTATCTCAATCGACTTATTCTCCTTCTAAAGTTTTTATTCCTCTTTCAAAAGGTTATTATATTGTAAAAATCAATAATTCTGTAGAAAAAATTATTGTTCAATAACATTCAATATCAATTTTAACGCAAAAGAAGCTGCCCCATTTTAAAAATATATGAGGCAGCTTCTTCATTTTTAGATAAACTACAAGATTTTTATCTGCTAATCATCACCACTTTTGCAAAATCGTTGTTGTCTATTTTTGCTTTCAAAATGTACGTTCCATTCGCAAATTCGGCTACAGATATTTTGTTTCCAATTTCTGTTTTCAATAAAACTCCATTTAAAGAATATAATTGAACAATAGGTAATTTTTCACTTTGAATCTGAATGTTAAAAAATTTTGACGCAGGATTTGGATAAATTGTCCAATTTGCATCGGATTTATTGTAGCTTAACCCTGTAAGCGACTTTTCATATTAAAGAAGATTATCAACAAAAATACTTACCGATGACGATAAAATTCCTTCCTGACGAACCAATCGGAATCCAGTCAAACGGAAAGGAACAGTCTCGTCAGGGAATTTTGCTTCTACAAATTCCCAACCCATAAAATTCAAATCGCACAATTTAATATACCTCACATCGGTTGCTATTGCGGTTGATGTAAATTGAAGTTGCAGTTCGTTTCCAGACATATCGCCAAAAACGTGCAAACCAAATACTTTATCGTTTTCGGTACTTGAAAGCGGCTCGTTAAGTTTGAACACGGAAGATGCGTTATTATCTGTAAATGTTGTTTTCATTTGATAAGACGAGCTGCCAAAAAGTTTTTGAGAAGTGCTTCGCACCATTGATGCAGCCGTGCTATTTTCACTTTCATCTGCATTGTATGTATATTTATTGGCAGTTTCAAAATCGTCTATTACCGTTTTATCCGTAACAATCACACTTGAAGCGGTGAAATTAATTTCCATAGGATCTACTGTTTTAACTCCAGTATCATCCATTATATCTCCTCCCAACTTCACAACGTAATTATTTCCTGCAACAAGCGGTTCTGCCAATTCAAAGAAGAAATCGCCGTATTCTGAACCCACTTTATTGATTAAAATAGAACGCGTTGCCTTGCTAATCATGGTGCCATTCGAGTTATAAACATTTATTTCATCTCTTACGTTGCTTGAGTTGAGTTTTTTGTCAAACAAGATATAAAACTGAGGTTTCGTAGCATAAACTCCCTTATTTCCATCATTTGGATAATTTTCCAAAACCATTAAACGGTTTCTATCTTTAGTCATAAATTGGAAAACAAAATCTTCAACCATTGTTTTGTTGTCAGGATGTTTTGCGGATTTATCCAATTTCACAGTGTAAACAGTCGATTTCTCCAATGGAAAATTGGGTTTGAAACGCAATCGATATTGGCTGTCTTCAAACGTAAGTTTTCCATCAACATGTGGAGTGATCGAAAATGCAGCACTTGTAGAGGCTTCATCCATATCCCAATTAAACTCAAGCACAATGTCAGTCGAAGTATTAACCGGTTCTGTCAAAGGAGAATTTGGCGTATATTTAACAACTTCAGGTGGTGTATTTCTCACTTTATTCAATTCAAATTTTTCATAAGTAATCTCATTTTTTGTTACAACCACTTGTGCCGTTTGAGAATAATATCCTTCTGCTTCTACTTTCACGGAATAGGTTCCCGGTTGTAAATCTTTGAATACAAAAACACCATTTCGGTTATTATCCACTGTATAAACAGCTCCTGTTTCTAAAATTGTAACCGTAGCTCCATTAATTGGAAGAAGTAAATCTTTCCCGTATTTTTTATACGTTCCATCTAAAATTAAATTTCGACCATCTTTTACATATCCGGCAATATTTCCTGTTGGTATTTCAGCATTTTTAAAATAGGTACAAAATGCTTTTTTAAAATTCCATGCTTCCAACCATTTGTATTCCATATTCATCAAACGATACGTTTCAGGTATATAATCGTGCATTGAGCCTTCTGAAATAACTCCCGGAACAGTCAATCCACGCGTAACACCGTAACCATCAGACCAACCCATATAAAGACGAGCAAAAGTCTTATCACCCGAAACATTATAATTAGCAGATGTCCAATGAGTTAATTGGTTTTTTACTAAGTTTTTAGCAATTTCAGTACTAATAGCTCTACTCTCATCTGACTTTGGTGTGGGTGTAGGATAAGTTTTTTGCGGGTCATTCAAATCAATTCCTGCATACAACATCAAAACATGATTTGCAGTTCCTGAACCGGCATTACTGTGGATAGACAACATAAAATCCGAATTAAATTCATTCGCCATCCGCACAATTTGTGAAAGTGGCAAATCATCTTCTGTTCGGTTTTGCGTCCGTGAAATCTGCACCGTTGCACCCAATTCTTCAAGCATTGCTTTAAGTTGCAATCCCTTGTCCAAGTTACTTTGTGATTCCCAAAATCCCACATTTGGACCCACACTTGGAAAAAGAGGCGTTGGAATTCCTCTATCATCAGAATCCCAACCTCCGTGCCCCGGATTGATATGGATTCTTACACCTGATAAATTTTGTCCGTTCAGTGTATTAAATGAAAATAAAAGCACTAATACAATGACTGCTTTGTTTATATTTTTTTTCATTCTTATTGTCATTTTGATTATTTACCAACACTTAATTCTACCACATAAACTGCACCTTTATCTGTGTTCTATGCCACTTTACCGGCTGTTGCAGAAGCAGAGGGATACCTACAGATTTCACCAGATTTATTCAAGACTTTTTCGATTTTCCCGTCCAAACTTTTTAAAATAATGTTTGATTCGGTAACAATATGTCCGTCATCTTTGTCCTTCATTCCCACCACAAATTGATTATCATACCAAACGGGTGCATTTAAATAACCTAAGTTAGCTATAATTTTTCCGTTCAAATCACACACATACGTTCCTTTTGCAATTGCTGTGAAAAGAATCATCTTTCCATCCGGCGATAACGAAGACCAAATATAGCCATTCGCATCAGAAAAAGGTATTAATTTGTGTGTTTTGTTATTTTTGAAAACAAACAAGTTACTTCCATCGCTCCACACATAATTTGGAATGGGAAGAGTCGTTTTTCCAAAGGTCGATTTTAGCAACTTTTGATTAGCTAACACCAAAAATCCATTTCCATAAGCTTGTGGATGCTTTACTTCTCTTTGTGGAGTAACCATTTTAGTCATGGTATTCGTTTTCAAATCAAATCCATTAATTCCGTCTCTTTTTAATCGAGCTTCAAGTGTGGAGCTTTTATAAAACACTTTTTGTCCATCGTTGCTAAAAGTTGGCTGAAAACCTGCACCTGTTTCATCGGTAATATGCTGTAGCGATTTGTTTGTAAAATCATACAGACTTAATCCTACATACGATTCCGTGGAAAGCAGCATTTTATCTCCCTTTTGATTTAGAAGCGGATAAAATCCTCTGATATTTGAGAGGAGTTCATTGCTTTTGATTGTAACTGTTTGTGCACAAGTGATGATTGCAAGGGACAACATCACACTTAAAATTTGTATTTTCTTCATATTGCATATATTTTATAATTGTTAATAAATTGCTTTTTCTAAACTTACAAACGAATATCCTTTTTTCACTAATTCTGTAAATAAGTTATCTAAATAGGGATAAAATTTGTCTGAGCGTTTCTCTGATGTACCAATGTGAAACAACATAATGTTTCCATTTAACCCGTTTTGGCGCTCTACGTTCATTATTTTTTTATAAATTTCCTTACTTGAAAGATAATTTTTCATTTCGGGAGTTGTATAATCACTGTTTGAATATGTTCCAGCTGTAAAATTTATGATTTGAATTCCCAACTCTTTTGCCCAAGTGGAAATTGTATCGTTGTACCACTCAAATGGTGGCAAATAAAATGGAGAATCGGTTGCTTTTATTCCAAATCTTGCCATTTCTTTATAATTATTTCTCAAATCAGAAGTAAAAACTTCTTTGTCGATGAGCGTTGAATCTCGCTTTTCCCATGAATTATAAAGCAAATGGTGATCGGAATGTGCTCCAAGATAGTGTCCTGATTCTTTCAGATTTGTAATCAAAGAAGAGAATTTAGGATTTCTATAAAAATATCCTGTGAAAAAGAACGATGCTTTGATTTTGTGCTTTTGAAGCGTAGAAATTATCTCATCGTAACCATCGGCGAATTCATGACCGGAAAATATCAATGAAATTTGCTTTTTTTCTTTATCTGTTCGTATTATTCCACCGTGCGAATAGCTATTTTTACCTTCTTTTTTCTGACTTAATCCATCTTTTTCTTTCGATGACAAAATATACGACAACGAAGCAGTACCATCCATTGTGGGTTCATTCGTAGAATAATCGGCGTAATCATCGTGATAAACTGCCATTTCTGTCTGAAAAAGAGCATACGTATCTTCTTTCGTCAAATGAACACCAAGCAAGTTGTTGAAAATGGCACTTTTCACAGGTCCATCAACCAATCCGCCCCACGTTTGAAAACGATGATTTAGCCACAATGCAGAATGAGGATCAGATGGATAATCTCCGTTTTTTGGCAAACCAACCATCATACTTGTTCCCCAAGGATTACATCCAAACAACCAATCAATCAGTGCATTTTCCATTGTTGTGTATTTCGTATCGGCACTGATTTCTCTGTATAATCGAGCAAAAGAAGCAGCAGCAGTTACCAAATTATTTGAGCACCAAATAAACGGAACAACAACTTGAAATGGAGAATTTAACGTTTTTTGGTATAAACTTTCAAGACCAATTTTCATAAAGTTTAGAAATTCATCATTTTTATTTTGACGATTTATTTTACTTATTTCAAAATGTCCGATATTCAAAAATGGATACCATTGATAATGACGTGCTGTATCAGAAACCATCCATGGAGTTACGGGTTCCATTCTTCCAAATTGAATGGCTGCTTTTAAATATTTTTTTTCTTTTGTTAATTGATAAAGTTGAACAGCAGCCAATTCCATATCATCAGCCCAATTATCTTCTTCGTAGAAATAGGGAGATTTTCCGGGTGCTGTTTGACAAACTCCGGGATTTGCAACACCGTATTGGTACGCACTTTTAGCTTTTTCTTCTAACAATTCAGCATATTCCGGATAATATTTTTGTAATAACACACTTCCCAATGAAAATGCAGAAGCATATTTTCCGGCAATGGAAGCAATGCCATTTGTTCTGTTTTTATTTTGAAAAAGTCCCTGTGGTTTTCCGGTAGCTTTGTAAACAGGACGACCCTTTCCTTCGCCCCAACCATAATCTACATAATCCTCACTTGGCAAACGAAAAGAAGCATGATCTCGATCATCAGCAATTTGATGATAAAGCGTTCCATTCTTCGGATACATTTTGAGCAACCAGTCCAAACCCCATTTTGCTTCATCAAGAATATCGGGAATCCCATTTGGATTGGGATTTCCGTTTGCGTCAAACTTATCTGCATACACTTCAGGATTCATTTGATAAGCAAACAACAGTTGAAAAACAGCGTTAGAAGAAGTTGTTCCGTATTGCAAATAATCGGAAGCATCGTGCCAACCACCTATTACATCAACCATCTTATGTTCAGACGGGTTTTCCCCATACACTTCGTACCCATCGTGTTGATGACATTGCATATCCAGCATTGGATTGTAACCGCAACGCTGCTGACGCATATAATTCAGTATAAAATCGGCACTTTCTTTGTACACATCGTTTGAAATATTGATTTTTGGAGAGATACTATTTCCAAATTTCAAATAATAAGTTCCGACCAAATTGAAATCTGAAAAATCCAAAATGGCAGACGATTGAAAAGTAAAGAATTTTCCTTTATATTCAATTTGATTGCTTTGATAAACTATTTCATCGGTAAGGAGATGATGGATAGTAAAAATTTTGGTTTCAATCGGAATGAAAGAGAGAAATACCGCCCGTTTTTCAGAATTTGGTAAATATCCCATTTGATTGACACGAATCCAACTGTCAATAGCAAATGTATTGACAGAGAAGAGTAAAAATAAAATGAGGATACGTTGTTTCATGGTTAATATTATCTATTTGTTGATTAAAATTTTTTCCATAAATTCTCTTTTATCCGTTAAAACTCGCAACAAATATACACCATTTTCTATATTATTAATGGGTAAATCAACCTGATTAGAATTTGAAATAGTAACAGATTTTATTTTCTGTCCTTGCAATGAAAATAACTCAACAGTAATTTCTTTATCGGAAACGTTATTGTTTTTTAAAATTAATTTTCCGTTTTGGATAAAAAGGGTTATTTGATTTTCATTACTAATGTTAATCAAGTTTGTATTGCTTTTTTGTGGATAATGAGCAAATAAATCATCAAAAGAGATAGAATAATGTTTTGTTGCTAACGAGTTTAAATTGAATTTCACTTTTTTGAATTTTATTGGAAATTTTGACACATTCCAAGGTACTTTATCCGTAGAAAATGGAATTAGAATCATATTTTTTCCACTGACAAAATTATCTATTTTATGTGTTATACTATTACCAAGTGCATCTTCAAATGTAAATATAAAATCCTTAAAAATATTTTCTAAACTCACAAAACTCCACGTTAAAGAATCGGGTAAACCATAGAAAACTACATCTTTTGTTAATTCAATAAATGGTGCACGTCCAGCAGTTGTTTCAAAATTCATAATCGTTTCACTTTCATTATTTTCAAAACCAATGTTACTTACACCACTCGATTTTTGCGAGAATGAATCTAATTCTGAAAAAGTTGATATTTTTTTTGAATCCTCTCCAATTTCAACTACCACATCCAACGTTCGCACAAGTGATCCAAACACGCCCGTTACTGTGGTTTCACCATTATCTATACCGCTTAAAACACCTTCGGAAACTTTACAAACAGTAGGATTTTCAACACTCCACTTCAAAGAAGATGGTGAAATTTGATAAACTGTATTATCAATTTTTGTTTCAACATTGATAGGATAATTACGTTTGTCAATTAAAATCTTTGTAGGATTAAATGAGATATTTTCTACTGTTCGTACATTGACAATTAATTCGGTCTGTTTTCCATTTTTGCTTGCTATAACTTTTCCCTTTGTTGCATTCACACTTAAATGAAACACCTGATTTTCATCAATATATCCAATATCAGAAGGGACACAAGTAAACGAAAATCCTTTCACATTTTTTTCTACTATTTCATCAAACTCATTATATCCTAATAGTTCTAACTTTACGGACGACGCAGCGGAAGGATAAATTGAAGGTGTAATAAAACTGTATGATGCAACTTGGTTCGATTCAGGTGCTGTAGAAACTGCTAATAGAGCATCCATTACAGGGCGGATTGCATCTCGTGCCGGATAATTCAACATTTCTTCATCTACCACAATTGCAACAGAACCGCCACTGTCAAAGTTTACAACATTCCAAGAACCTGTAGCTAACATATAGTTTGCTAAATCAATGCAATTTACACCTGCACTTGATTTCGACATCTCCGTTGATACCACGTAAAGTGTATTTCCATCTTGCGAAGTTCCTACCATTACGCGAGATGAAACTTCATATTCTCTCCCATTTTCAAAGTTGTTATATTCTCCTTCGTGCAACTTTCCTTCAAAAGCTATACTTGGATAACCGTGAAACGCATTTAAAATTTCTTGAATTGGTTGTCCAAATGTTCCTGTTTTAAATTTTTGTGAAATTCGAATCATATCACCCACTTTAACAGAGTTCATTGCATTAATTTTTGCTCCACGCAAATAGAGTATATATTCTGTTTGGGAGCTTTGAATAGGGATATCCGAAATTTCTAAAACCTCACAAAGAATATCATCTCCGTTTACCGTCCATGCTCCCTTAGGGGAAAGTTTAATATACTTCCCGGCATCGGTTAATTGTCGTGCATT